>JALOTV010000200.1 GCA_025457685.1 Opitutaceae bacterium | reverse complement strand
GACGCGCACGCGGCCGTCGTCGTGTTTCACCGGGACGGTGACGGTGAGGCAGCGCTTGGGCAGCTTGGTGCGCTCGCGCACGTCGGGATCGAGTCCCATGAGGTCGGCCGCGAGGTCAAACTGGCGGCAGGCCATGCGGAACACGTCCGAATCATAAAGAGAGGAGCCGGGCTGGGCGGGGGTTTTCATTTGGCCCGTGCATTATAGGCCAAATCTCGCCGAACGGGTTGGCGTGCCTGCGCCCGCCGCCCGGGCGTGGCGCTACGCCTTGCGCGGCGCGGAGTGCCGGACCGCGCGGGCGCCGCGACGTGACGTATCCGTCAGTTCACTACAGGGTCGGCCGCCTGGCCGAGCGCGCGGACCAGACCGGCGTAGTCGCCCTCTTTCCAGGGCGTCTCGGGCGCGACGAAGGTCTCGCGCGCCAGCACCGCGCCGGCGTCGGCGGAGGCCTCGGCGGAGACGATGATCTCGTAGGCGCAGACGAAGCTCACCACGCGGCGTCCGTCCTCACGTTGCGAGGCCTCGGCGCGGAGGATGGTGACGTCGATGTCCACATCGCGCGGCACGTCGAAGGGGAAGGGCTGGGGCAAGACACGCGCCACCGTCTCCGCCTGCTCAAGGCGCTGGCGCAGGATACGACCCACCCCGACGGAGAGCGGCTCGGCCCAGCGGGCAAAGTCGCGATGGTCGATCTCGTTTTCCCCGCGCCGGACGATCAACGACACGCCCTCGAGGTAGGACGCGGCACGCACGGTGCGCAGGCCGAGGCGGAGGCCGTCCGCCCGGGGTGCCACGTCCGCAGTCTCGGCGGGCGCGGCGGAGGGCGCGGTGAGAACGTAGTGGCGGGTCGGATCTGGCTCGGGCCGGGGGAAGATGGAGCAACCGGTCAGGCCGAGCAGAAGCGCGGCCAAGGCGGCGGAGAACACGGGGCGGGCGACGGTGGTGGACATGCGGGCGAAGGGTCGGCGGGGTTACTTGGCGTCGTCGGCGCGGCCCCGGAGCAGGGCGGCGGGATTGCGTTCGAGGAAATCGGCCAGGCGCTCGATGGCGGCGGCGGCCTCGGCCAGGCGGGTAAACGCGGTCGAGGCGTCGTCGCCGATATTTTGCTGCGCGGCGACGAAGCGCTTCACCATCGCGGCGGTGGCGGTGAATTCGCCGAGGGCGCCGCGCGCCTGCTCGAGCACAAGCGTGAGCTGCTCGGCGCCGGGGCCGGCGGACTTCTCGATGTCGGCCAGCACGCGATCGAAGCGGCCGGCGGCCGAGGCGGCGTTGGCGAGGAGGGCGCGCGTCTCGGGCGATTCGGCGAGGGCGCGGACAGCGCGGCCCGCCTCCGCCCAGTCGCGGGAGACGGCGGCGAGATCGGCCGCGTTGACCTGGCGGCGCGTATCCACGAGCAGGCCCTCGATCTCGCCGGCGATGCGCGAGAAATTGATCCGCTTCATGTCGTTGAGGATCTCGGTGAGGTTGGCCTGAAACTCGGCGATGGCGGAGGGCACGGAGGGCATCTCGACGTAGTCCGACTCGACGCCGGCGCGATGCGCGAAGGGGAAGCGGGCGGGATCGTAGAAATCGAGCTCAACGTAGAGCAGACCGGTGGCGAGGCCGATGACGCCGAGCTGGGCGCGCAGGCCCTCGTCGATCAGGCGTTGCAACTCGCCGCGGTCGGAGACGTCCACCGCGCGGCCCTGGCCGTCGGCGACAACGTCGCGGCTAAGCTCGCAGACCACCGCGACGACGGAGCGCGAACCGCCGGAGCCGGGCTCGAGCGGGATGGCGCGCACGTTCATGTTGACCACGCGGCCGATGCGCACGCCGCGCAGCTTCACGGGGGAACCGTTGTCCAGGCCGTGGATGGTCTCGTCGAAATAGACGATGAAGCGCTCGGGCTTGGAGAAGAAGTTGACCCCGCCAAACGAGAAGAGGGCGATGCTCGCCAGCATCAACGCGCCCAGCACGAAGAGACCGACGACGGTGGGACTGATCTTGGTTTTCACGGGACGCACGGGAGGAGGAACGGAAAAGGGTTTATTGCGGACGGACGCCGGAGGTGTCGAAGCCGGTTTCCCCCGGCCGGGCGCCGCGGGTGAGGAATTCGCGCACGCGCGCATCGTCGCTCTCGCGGGCCAGCACGCGCGGATCGCCGAGGGCGATGCGGCCGCGCGCCGCCTTGTCGAGCATGAGCACGCGATCGGCGATGGAGAAGATCGAGTCCAGCTCGTGCGAGACCACCACGCAGGTGGTGCCGAGCAGCTCGCGCACCTGCAGGATGAGCTCGTCGAGCTTGCGCGAGGTAATGGGATCGAGACCGGCCGAGGGCTCGTCAAAAAACACGATGGCGGGATCGAGGGCGAGAGCGCGCGCCAGGCCGGCGCGTTTCTTCATGCCGCCGGAGATCTCCGACGGGTAGTAGTTCTCGTAGCCGGCGAGGCCGACTTGGGAGAGCTTGAAGGCCGCCAGCTCCACGCGTTCGCGACGATCGAGGGTGGTGTATTCCTCGAGCGGCAGGCACACGTTCTCCAGCAAAGTGAGCGAGCTCCAGAGGGCGCCGCCCTGGTAGAGCACGCCGAAGCGCTTTAACAACTCACGGCGACGGGCGGCATCGACGTCGAGGAAGGATTCCCCGAAAAAGCGCACATCGCCGGCGCTGGGCCGATTGAGCCCGACCAAGTGGCGCAGCAGGGTGCTCTTGCCGCAGCCGGAGCCGCCGATGATGAAGAAAATCTCCCCGCGCTTCACCTCGAAGCTGAGCTCGCGCAGCAGCGGCGTGTCGCCGTAGCCGCAGTCGATGCCGAGCGCGGCGATGGCCGGCGGGGCGGAGGGGGCGAGGCTTTCCTGGGTGGCGACCATGGCGGGAATCACAGGCCGAAGAGGTTAAAGGCGACGGCGAAAAACGCGTCGGCGAGGATGATGAGCAGCAGCCCCATGACCACCGCCGAGGTGGCGGCCTGGCCCACGCCCGCCGCGCTGCGCTCCGCCAGGAGTCCGCGATGGCAACCGGCGAGGCCTACGAGCAGGCCGAAAATGGAGGCCTTGATCAGACCGGTGGAGATGTCGGAGAGGTCGATGGCCGAGATGGTCTGCACCCAGTAGGCCTGCGGCGGGATATCGAGCAGGCCGAGCGAGACGATCATGCCGCCGAAGATGCCGAGGAAATTGGCGTAGAGGGCGAGCAGGGGCATCATCAGCCCGAGCGCGACGAGACGCGGCATGACGAGGAAATCCACCGGCCGGATGCCCAGGGTCTCGAGCGCGTCGATCTCGTCGTTTGCGCGCATGTTGCCCAGCGTCGCGGCAAAGGCCGCGCCAGTGCGGCCGGCGAGGATGACGGCGGTCATCATGGCCCCGAGCTCGCGCACCATGACCAAGCCCACCGCGTCGGCGACGTAGATGTCCGCCCCGAACTGCCGCATGAGAATGGCGGACTGGTAGGCCATGATCAGACCGACAAGCAGGCTGATGAGGCTGACGATGGGCAGGGACATGGCGCCGCACTGCTGCATCTCCTCGAGGCAGTCGCGCAGGCGAAATTTGTGCGGCCGCCTCAGCAGATAATTCGCGCTGTAAACGCACTCGCCCACGAAGTGCGCGATCTCGCGTGTCTTGCCCATCGCGTCTTGCGCGGCGAGGCCGACCACGGCGGCGAAATTTTTGGAGCGATCCTCGGGCCGCGCCGTCTCGCTGGCCTGGGTGAACTGCGCGAGCATGCCGCGCATGCCCTCGGGCAGGGACTCCAGCTCGCAGTCCACCCCTTCGGCGCGGGCCCAGACGCGGACCTCGTGGATGAACAACAAAAGCGAGCTGTCCCACTCGCCCAGATCCTCGGCGAGGCCGACCAGCAGGCGAGCCGGCTTGGCGGCGAGCCGGCCGGGGAACCAGTCGGGCTTTTCCGCCGTCACGCGCCACACCCCGCCGAGCGTGACGTGCAGCACGCCCGCCGACTCCGCCACGCGCACCCGCGCCTCGCACGGCGAAACGGTGGGCAGTGGTTCGGGACGCGACATGATGGACGACTACATGGCGAAACCCACCTCCCTCATGCAAACGATTCCTTGCCCTCGCCCCGCGCGGTCCGGCTCCATGACCGGCATGTCACCGCGTTTTCACACCGTGCTCTTCGATCTCGACGGCACCCTGCTCGACCACTTTTCCGCCATCCATCGCGCGCACAGCCACGTGCGCCGGCACTACGGCCTCCCAGAGGCCACGCGCGACGAGGTCATGCGCGCCATCGGCGGCGGCCTGCCCGAGGCGCTGAAAAAAACCCTCGGGCCCACGCACGCCCACCGACTCGACGAGGCCCTGCCCGTTTACCGCGCCTACTGGGACGCCACCATGCTGGATGACGCGGTGCTCTTCCCCGGCGCGCGCGAACTCCTCGCCCTCCTGCGCGCGGACGGCGTGCGCTGCGCGGTCTTTACCAACAAACACGGCCCCTCCGCCCGCCGCGTGTGCACCCACCTTGGGCTCGATCCGCTGCTCGAGGCCGTGATCGGCGCGACCGACACGCCTTGGCTCAAACCGCAGCCCGAGTTCACCGCCCACGCCTTGGAAATACTCTCCGCCTCCGCCGCGTCCACCGCGCTGGTCGGCGATTCGCCCTGGGATATCGACGCCGCCCGGCTGGGCGGACTCGGAGGCTGTTTCGCGGTCACCACCGGCACGCACGGCGCGGACGAGCTGCGGGTCCACGGCGCCGCGCACGTGGCGGACAACCTGATGGCCTTCGCCGACGCGCTGCGGGCGCGGGCCTAAGTGCGGGCGCAGGCCTGAGCCTTACTCCCGCACGATCGAGTATTTCCAGCCGGCCCAGATCGCCAGGCCGTAGAAGAGCACGTCGATGGGACTGAACATCGCCGTCATGATCTCGCGGACGCCGGTGAGATCGAGCGAGCCCACCACTTGCCCGAAAGGCAGGTTGAACTCGCTGGAGATGAAATGGCATCCGGTGAACAGATTGCCCAGCGCGCAGCCCAGCAGCGAAAGCCCGGCGGCGATGCCCGCGAAAAGCGGCGTGCCGCCCCGGCCGAATTTGCGCATGGAAAAGCCCACCAAAAACCCGACGCCCACCGCCAGATAACCGATCTGGTAGCCGGTGCCCGCCGTGACGGCCACCCAAGCCGCGGTGCCGACCAGCATGGCGACCAGACCGGCCGCCACGCCAAAGGCCAGATTCTCGGACGGCGGCACCGCCTCGCGCAGGGAAGCCAGAGCGGCGTCATGATCAGGCGTGGACACCGGCGGGGCGGAGTGGAGGTCGGCAGACATACGTATTTACCACACCGCCGGGCACGCCAAGCATTGGCAAATGCCAAAATGGCTAAACGACAAAAAGTTGGCGACGCCACATACCATGGGCGCTTAGCCTAACAAAGGCCGCTTGGCCGCACTCGCCTCCCCCACCCGCCCGGCCCGACTCCACCTTCTCAACCTACATGAAACCCGTCGCGCGCACGCTTCATCGCCGGCTAGCCCCGTGGTTGCTGCTGCCCCTCGTAGTGGCGGCGCTCACCGGCCTGACCTACCGCATCGGTCGCACGTGGTTCGGCTTTTCGCGGGACACCGGGGACGCGGTGCTCGCGGTGCACACCGGCGCATGGATGGGGGATTTCGGCGAGCACCTGCAAATCGCGCTCAACGGCCTCGGCCTGCTCGCCCTCGCACTCGGCGGCGCGGTGTTGCTGCGGACCGGACGCGCCCGGGGCGGCGCGCGCGGCGGACACCGCGTGGCGGCGTGGGTGTTGCTCGCCCCGCTGCTCGTCACCGCCACGACCGGGCTGGGTTATCACTTCGGCAACGCGTGGTTCGATCTCGCACCCGGCACGCTCAAGCTCCTGCTCAACCTGCACCAAGGCAGCTGGCTGGGGCCGACCTGGCGGCCCTTTTACGTGATACTCGTCGGCGTCGGCCTGCTCTTTCTACTGGGCAGCGGGGCGGCGATGCTGCGCAAAAAAACCGCCCCGGTCGCGAAGACCTGAGGGCGGCGAAACACCTGCGCGTCGCGCGGGTGGAGACGGTTTACGTGGTCAGGAAGGCGGGCAGCTTCTCGTTCTGGATCTGCTGCGCGAAGGTCTCGCGAGCGTTGATCAGATCGCTGGCAGCGCCCTTCACCAGCACCTCGGCGGCGAGGCTGCGGGTGTTGTAGCGGCTGGCCATGGTGAAGCCATAGGCGCCGGCGCTGAGCAGGGCGATGAACTCGCCCTCGCCGACTTCCTGGATCTGGCGGTCCTTGGCGAAACAGTCGCCGCTCTCGCAGACCGGGCCGACGATGTCGGTGGTGATGGCGGCGCGGGCGCTGTCGCGGCGCAGGGGCACGATCTCGTGGAA
>JALOTV010000199.1 GCA_025457685.1 Opitutaceae bacterium | reverse complement strand
TCCTCGGTGGTCGGCTACCTCGTGGCCGGCATGGTGGTGGGGCCCTACACGCCTCCGTTCACCTTTGTGACCGATCAGGCGAGCATCGCGACAGCGGCGCAGGTGGGGCTGGTGTTTTTGATGTTCGCGATCGGCCTGAGGCTGAGTCTCCGGCGTTTGCAGCGGCTCGGCGCGGGTTTGCTCCTTGGTGTGGGCTTGTCGGCGGTGATGACCTACTACGCGACGCGAGGGCTCGGCGTGGCGATCGGCCTGGACCCGACGCAGACGCTCTTCCTCTCGGCCATGCTGATGGTCTCGTCCTCGGCCATCATCGGGAAGGTGTTATTCGAGACGGGGCAGGGGCACGAGCGCCCCGGTCAACTCGCGATGGGCGTGACCGTGTTGGAGGACGTGGTGGCGGTGGTGATGCTCACGGTGCTGAACTCGGTGGTGGCGCTGGGCGCGGGCGCGGCCGGTGGCGAAGCGGGCGAGGGCGGTGCGGCCAGCCTGGGGGCGACGATAGGCGGCTTCGGCGCGTTTGTGGTTTTTGCGGGAATCATGGGCCTGCTCATCGTGCCCTGGCTCCTGCGGAAACTGAGCGTGAAGGCGGAAGAGGAGCTGCAAACGCTGGCGACGGCGGCCCTGCTCTTCGGCCTCGCGATCGTCTGGGGGCGTTTTTGCTGGGATGCATCGTCGCGGAGACCCCTCACCGTCATCAGGTGGAGCGGATCTTCGAGGGCATGCGCGACGTGTTCAGCGCGGTGTTTTTCGTGGCGATAGGCCTGCAGATCGACGTGCGCGCCCTGATCGAGGCGTGGTGGATGGTGCTCGGGCTGGCGGTGTTTACCCTCGCGGTGCGAGTGGGCGCGGTTTCGACCGCGCTCACCTTGATCGGCACGCCGCAGAAGGTGGCGCTGCGGGCCGCGCTGGTGGCCACGCCCATCGGCGAATTCTCCTTTATCATCGCGCAGCTCGGCATCGCGGCGGCGGTGGTGCCGCCGGTGTATTATCCGCTGGCGGTCGGTTTGTCGCTGGTCACTTCGCTGACCGCGCCGATGCTGACGCGCAAGGCGGAGCCGATTGCGGACCTCATCCTTAGGCGCCAGCCCCGCTGGCTGGCGACGGTGCTGACGTCTTATCACGATTGGCTGGAAAAAGTGCGCGATCGGCGCGCGGGCAGCATGCTGTGGAAACTCACGCGCAAGCGCGTGATCCAGATCGTGGTGGAGCTGCTTTTCGTGGCGGGCCTGCTGGTGTTTGCGGAGCCGATGGAGCAGACGTTGAGCGCCTGGCTGGGCGCGGATTGGCTGTTCCCGGGCGGACCGCGGGTGTTGTTCTGGGCCGGGCTGGTCGCGTTGGCGCTGATGCCTCTCTTCGCGGTGTGGCGCAACGTCGGCGCGCTGGCCATGATCCTCGCCGAATTCAGCACGCAGACCCAGCCGCCTGCACAGCAGGAGCGCATGCGCGCACTGATCTCGAACGGTATCAGGCTGGTGGCGACGGTGGCGTTGGTGGTCTGGGTGGCATCCTTTGCGCCCGCGGGGGCGGCGCGTTGGACCCTGCTCGGCAGTTTGCTGGTGGTGATGGTCGCGCTGCTCCTGCTGCGTCGCCGTCTGGTTTATTGGCACAGCGAACTGGAGGTGGGCTTGCAGGACGTGCTCGGCGACGGGACGGGGCCGCGCATGAGCGGCAACTCGGCGCCCTGGGCCGGCAGCAAGCACGAGGAGTGGGCGCTGGGCGTATCCGATTGCGTGATACCCGATCTGGCGGAGTGTTCGGGCCGGACGCTGGCCCAGCTCGGGCTGCGCTCGCGCTTCGGTTGCACGGTGGTGGGCGTGGAACGCCAAGGCTGCATGATCACGCTGCCCGGGCCGGGCGAGGCGCTTTTCCCGCGCGACAAGGTGCTACTGCTCGGCACGCCGGAGCAGACAGCGGCGGCCAAACACGTGCTCGGCACGGTGGCGGCCCACGACAGCTCGGACTTCGACGCGGTGGGGTTGGACACGGTCACGGTGCCGGTCGGCAGCCGCGCGGCGGGCTGCAACCTGGCCGAGCTGGCTCCGGCGGCCCGGCACGGGGTGCAGTTGGCCGGCATCCGGCGCGGCGTGCGGCGCATCCTCAATCCCGGCGCGGAAGAGCGACTGCAGGCCGGCGACGAGCTGCTTGCGATCGGCACGCCGGTGAAGCTGCGCGAATTCAAGACCTGGGTGCGCGAGGAGGCTTCGACGCCCGCGAGCTGAACTCCGGCGCAGGCCCTTAGGAGACGGGGCGGGTGAGGAGCGGGCTGTTCAGGCCGGGCAGGCGTTCGGAGAATTCGTTGGCCGCGTCGGCCTGGCGGAGGGCGCGCTGGACCATGCCCATCTTGGCGTCGAGGTTGTCGATCATGCTGACGAAGACGGCCTCGGGTGTGGCGGCGTAAACGGCGGCACCCCACTCGGGCTCGCCCTGGTGGCTGAGGATGATGTGTTCGAGTCGTTCGAGCCGATCGGCGTCGAGGCGGGCCTTGATGCCGTGCTTGCGGGCGATCTGGTAGCCGAGGACGACGTGGCCCTGGAGGATGCCGCGGCGGCTGCGCTTGGTGGCGAGCGTGCCCTCGTATTCGACGGTCTTGCCGGTGTCGTGGAGGAGGATGCCGGCCATGGCGAGATCGGGGTCCACTTCGGGGTAGAGCGGGAGCAGGGCCTTGCAGGCGCGCGCCATGTGAAGGGTGTGCTCGAGCAGGCCGTGGCGGTAGGCGTGGTGCATCGACACGGCGGCGGGCGCGTAGCGGAAGACCTCGCCGATCTCGTCGAAGGCTCCGCGCACGGTCATGCGCAGCTCGTCGTGGCGGATGAAGTCGATGTAGGTCTGAAATTCGACCCACAGTTCGGCTCCGTTTTCGGGCGGGAGTTCCACAAGCGCATCCACCAAGCCGGGCTCGGCGATGATCTCCTGTTCGGTGAGGGCGGCGGCCTTGAACAGCTTGGGCGAGAAGCGGCCTTGGAAAGAATCGTTGCGGCCTTCGACGCGGAGCACGGCGCCCTCGCCGGCGGCCTTGATGGGATCGCAGAGCGGACTGTCGCCGAAGATGGTGCAAAAGAAACTTCCGCCGCGGTCGCCGAGTTCGAGCGAGAGGTAGGGGTTGCCGTTGGCGGCGGTTTTGACCTGGAGCTTTTTGACCACGAGCACGGCGCTGAACGGTGCGCCGGCGTGGAAGTCGGGCGATTTGAGTTCGCGGACGGTGAGCAGGGGCGGGAGGTCGGACATGAGGCGGAAAAGTTGAAAGGTTGAAACGCGGAAACGCGGGAGGTGCCGAGTTTAGGCGTGGGCTTTGACGAGGGCGGTGAAAGTCCGGAAGAGCGGATGAGTGGCGTCGTGGAGCAGCGCGTAGGCGACGGTCTCGACCGGCAGCACGTGGACGCCGGCGTGGCGCAGGGCGGAGAGGCAGGCGGCGTGGTCGTCGGCGCGCCGGGCGGCGACGGCATCGGACAACACAGTGACCTGAAAGCCCTCGGCGAGGGCGCCCAGCGCGGTCTGGTAGATGCAGATCGGGGTTTCCAGGCCGATGAGCAGGAGGTGCTCGATCTCACGCGAACGCAGGTGCGACAGCACGGACTCGTCGGCGACGGCGGAGAAGGTGTTTTTGGCGAAGACCTCGGCCTCCGGCGCGAGTTTGCGGAGGGCGGGAGCGGTGGGGCCCAGCTTGGCGGGAATCTGCTCGGTGAACACCACCGGGATGCGAAACGCGACCGCGGCCGAGAGCGCCAGGCCGGCGCGTGCGCTCACCGCGCGGGCGGTGGCGGAGGGAAGCGCGCCGAGCAGGGTGCTTTGCAGATCGACCGCGAGGAGGGCCGCGCCGGGCGCGGCGCCTTCCTGGGCGGGAGCCGGAGCCGGGGCGGGGGCGGAGGCGGGAGGCGGAGTTTTTTTGGCGCGAGGCATGTGATGAAGGTGAAGGAAAGGGACGCGGGTGCGAAGCGAGGCGCGGTCGGGACGGGTTAGCGTTTGTCGCCATAGTAGCGGCGGCGGGCGCGGACCTGCACGAAGCGACGCTCGGGCAGGATAAAGGCGGTGAGGTGGCCGCCGAGCACGCAGGCGGTGTCGATGCCGACGGACCACTTCAGTTTAAAAATATCAGGCCGAGGGGTGTGGCCATAGACGACGAAGGGCGGGCCGGCCCAGCGCTCGGCCCAGAGCGTGCCGTCCGGGGCGTCGGCGCGCTTGCGGGGGCGTCCCTCGGTATCGATCACTTGGATACGGGTGACGACCGAGGCGGGTTGTTTTTGCCACGGCTCGCCGGGGAGAAAGCCGCCATGGACGAAGACGGTGTTGAGCTCGGGCAACTCGTGGGTGAGGGGCATGGCCTCGAGGTAGGCCCAGTGGCGCGGCTGAAGAGCGGCGGCAGTCTGCTCGTCGTCTTCCTTCAAAACAGCGCGGTCGCCGGTGCGGCGAAACGCGAGCAGGCGCGCCTCGTGGTTGCCGAGCAGGGCGAGGGCGCGGTGGCGGATGGCGAGGTCGATGACGGCGGCGCTGTCGGGCCCGCGGTTCACCAGATCGCCGAGGAGCACGAGCCGGTCGTCGGCGGAGAGGGCGAGGCGGTCGAGGAGCTCGGCGAATTCGAGGTGACACCCGTGGATGTCGCCGATGGCGATGATGCGACCGTTCATGCGTGCTGGTAGAGGAAAGTGCTAGCGTCGCCCGACGGTGGGGGTAAACAAGAAAGCCCGTCTGAATCCCATGGAACTTACCCTGCATTCAATCTCGTCGCGGTGCGGCGTCACCGGCCGCGATTTCGTCGAGGGCGAGCGCGTGCTGAGCTTTCTGGTGCGCGGCGCGATTCCCGACACGCTCGGGCCGTCGGACCGACTGGCGGCGGAGAAGGCCGGCCTGGACTACGTGGGGCGCTTCGACGTGGCGGAATCGGCGCAGGCCGACTTCGCGCCCGCCGGGCCGGTGGTGTGCCGCTGGGTGCAGATTTTCAAGCCGCGCAAGGCCGGGGAAAACCCCGAGCGGGCGCTCAAGTTGACTGCCGAGAGCCTGTTTCTCGCCCTCGGCGATCCCGCCAACGAGCGCACGCCGGAAAACGAGCGCCTGCTCCAAGTCCTCGCGATCATGCTGGAGCGCAAACGCGTGCTCCGGCCCAAGGGGCGCACGCCGGACAAGACCCGCTTCATTTACGAGCACGCCAAGGCCAAGACCCTGCACGAAGTCGCGGCGGCGGAGCTGACGCCGGAGTTTTTCCTATCCATTCAGGAGCAACTCGCCGCGCTCGTGGGCGGCGGCGCGCCGGCCGCTCCCAAGACCCCCTGAGGCATCCTAGGCGAGCAAGCAGCGCAGGAGCGGGGCGGCGTCGCCGGCGGTGAAGGCGGCGGAGTCGGACCGGGCGAGTTGGAGAACACGTTCGCGCAGGGCGGCGGGCCAGCGGTCGAGGCACGGCTCTTGGAGGGAGGCGGCGAGGTCGGCGGGTTCGGTCGAGCGGGCGGCGACGGCGGCGGAGCGGGCGTGGGCGAGCGCGGCGGCGCGAAGCGCATCGGTGGCGTCCTCGATCAAGGCGGCGTCGAACAAGGCCTGGGCCGCGCGGGCCTTGCGGCGGGCGAGGTCGCGCAGTTCGTCGTGGCGGGCCTGGGCGGCGGCGGGCAGGGCCTGCGGCTCTTGAGGGGAGCCGGCCGGAGCGTCGAGCAGCGGGCGCGAGGCGCGTTCGTGGAGGGTGAGCAGGCCGGTGCCGGCGAGGGTTTCGAGCGCGGTCCAGCTGGCGCGATCGAGGATTTGCAGCGAAGGGCGCGGTTGTTTTTCCGGCCAGGGCGTGTCGGCGAGGAGAATCTCCAGATGCGGGCGGAGTTCGGCGGCGGAGCCATCGACCACGACCAGGATCACCGGAGCGGGGGCGGCCGGCGCGGGCGCGGGGACAAAGCCCGGGCCGCGGCGTGGCGCGGGTGCGGAGGTGGCGACGGGGTAGGTTTCCTCGCAACGCAGCAGGCGTGGGCCGAGACGGGCTCGGGCGGCGGCGGCGAAGGCGCGCGCCGAGTCGGCTGGGGCGGCGGGCGAGCGGGCACCGCGCGGAGCAGGCCCGGCGCCATGCGCGAGCAAGCGGCCGATGCGTTGCAGCAGGGCGTCGCGGCCGCGACGCAGTTGCAGGGCGGCGAGGTCGCCCCGCCCGTCGAGCACGCCGTCCGCCAGCTCCTGCTTGTGGGCGAGCGAGACGAGCAGGCCGTGCTCCAGGGTGTGTTCGGCGACGAGGTTGAACACGGTGACGGGGCGCGACTGGTTTTTGCGCCACGCGCGGGCGATGCGTTGTTCGAGCTTGGCGGGGTGCCAGGGCAGGTCGCAGTTGATGACGACGCTGGCGTTTTGAAGATTGAGGCCGACGCCGCCGCAATCGGTGCTGAGGAAGACGCGGCAGGCGGGGTCGTCGCGGAAGGCGCGGATCTCGGCGCGACGGCGGCCCGGGGAAACCGAGCCGGTGTGCCAGGCGTGGCCGAGCCCCTGGGCCGCGAGGTGGGCGCGGACCAGGGCGAGCATCTTTTCCCACTCGGAAAACACGATGACCTTGGCCTCGGGATCGGCGAGGGCCTCGTCGAGTATGCGCGCGAGCTCGGCGAGTTTCGGGCAATCGTCGCAAGTCTGGCCCTCGATGATGGCGGGGGTGTCGCAGATCATGCGGAGCTGGGCGAGGTGGCGCAT
>JALOTV010000198.1 GCA_025457685.1 Opitutaceae bacterium | reverse complement strand
CCGGTTGCTGTCGTCGGCGAACTTCCGACCTGGAGCGGGATCCAGCCGGCCGATGTCCTCGATCGCGTCCTGCACATCGTCCACGTGCACCCCGGTCTTACGCGCGATCTCCGGAATGCGTCGCCGGGTCAGTAGCGCGAAATGGTCACGGACGATGCGCGCCGCCAGGCTCTCGCCTTTGCCCTGGCTCCTGAGCTGCAGCAGCAGGCATTCCGCCAGGTCGCTGGCCCCTATGCCGGCGGGCTCGAAGGTGGTGAGCAGCCGCGCCGCCTCCTGCGCGGCCTCGAGTGGCAGCCCAGCCTGCAAGGCCGCCTCGGACGGCGTCTGGGTGAGAAATCCGCGCTCGTCCAAACCGCCGACGAGATGCCGCAAGGCGGCCTGAATGTCATCCGACACATCGAGCAGTTCGGCCTGCCGCAGGAGGTGTTCCTGCAGCGAGGTCTCGGCGACCAGCGAGTCGAAAAAATGCTGTCGGCGTTCCGCGTCTTCGGAGGTGTGCGACTGGCTCGAGCCGGAGTCGTAGAGGTTGTCGCGCCAATCGTCGCCCAGCTTGGACAACACCTCGAATTCCTTGGAAAAATCGAGCGTCTCAGGCCCGTCCGCAGGCGCGTCGGGTTCGGGGGCGGGAGACGCATCCGCGCCGTCATCACCTTCGCCCGAGGCGGAGCTTTCAGAAGGGCTTTCCGCCGGCGCGTCCAAGCTGTCGGTATCGCTGGATACGTCTTCGAGCGTGGGATTGCTTTCCAATTCCTCCTGAATCACCGAGCGCAAATCGAGCGCGGCCACCTGCAGGATCTTGAGCGATTGGCGCAGCTGGGGCGCCAGCACGAGCGACTGGCTCTGCCTCTGGCGCAAATCCTGGTTAAATCCGGCGCACATGGGTTCGCAGGGTGTGGGTCGGCGGGGGCGCGTCGGGGGCGAGACGCGCTGTGGGCGCGGTCTAGTCGGCCATCAGCTCGCGCAGATAAACGCCGAGCTTCTCGTTGGTCGGTCCGTAACCGTCGCCGTAGAGATACATCTCCAGCGCGGTGAGGATTTCGTTGGCACTTTGATAACGCATGTCCCGATCGCGGGTGAGCGCCTTTTGGATGATAACCTCCAGCTTCTGCGGGATGTCCGCCCGAAGACTGGAAAACTGCGGAATGGGCAGTTCGAGAATGTTGCTCCGCGAAACCAGACGATCCGTGTCGCGGAAAATATTACGCCCCAGCAACAACTCGGTCAGCACGATGCCCAAGGGGAAAATATCCGCCCGAGCGTCCGTTACTGCATAGCTGGCCTGCTCGGGGGAAAGATATTCGTCCTTACCCGCAATCACCTGTCCCTCTTCGTTATACATCAGGTCCAGCGCCTTCGCGATGCCGAAGTCCGTAAGCTTCACGTCGCCCTCGTAGGCCAACATGATGTTTTTGGGGCCGATATCGCGATGCACGATACCCAAGAGGCGACCGTCTCGATCACGCTTGTTGTGCGCGTAGGCCAGACCTCGCGCGATACGCGATACGATGAACGCCGCCAAATCCACCGGGATGGTTCGGCCGAGTGCCGCGTGGCGCTCCAAAAACTGCTCCAAATTAATACCGTTCACATACTCCATCACCATGAAGTATTGGCCGCCGATCATGCCAAGATGGTAGGTCTGCACGATGTTGGTGTGAACCAGATCGGCCACCAGCCGCGCCTCGCCGATGAAGTTGTTCTGAAACTCGGGTATCGTGGAATATTCCTCGCGAATCAGTTTCACCGCCACGGTCTTCCGAAACTGCCCCGCCCCGCGCTGGCATGCCTCATACACCATGCCCATGCCGCCATCGGCAATCTTGCGGACCATCTCGTAGTGCAGTTCGTTAAAGATGTGTTTGAGTGCGGCCACGTTACTGAGCCAAAGCATGAAGCGCTTTGCTGGCAAGCGGCGAAATCCTGGCTAGCATGGAATATGCTGTGTCCGTCGCACTCCGCTGTCGTGTGGCGGAAATAGCGGACCGCGTGATGATCGACGTGTCTCTGGCGGTCGTTTTGCAAACGCATGGTTTCCACGTCTCACGGTTGACGCCCCATTCGCGCGTCGCACGTTCGTGACTCGTCCGTTTTTTCATCTCAACTCATCCCTACCATGGCCTACGAACTCCCTAAACTCGCCTACGCTTACGACGCCCTCGCTCCTCACATCGACGCCAAGACGATGGAGATCCACCACTCGAAGCATCACCAGGCCTACATCACCAACGCCAACAATCTTCTCAAGGATCACGCCTCCCTCGCCGCGCTCTCCGCCGAGCAGCTCATCGCCGATCTCTCCCAGGTCCCCGAGGCCGTCCGCGCCGGCCTGCGCAACAACGCCGGCGGCCACGTCAACCACGCCTTCTTCTGGACCGTCATCGGCCCCGGCAAGGGCGGAGCCCCCAAGGGCAAGCTCGCCGCCGCCATCGCCGCCGAGCTCGGTGGCTTCGAATCCTTCAAGGAGGCCTTCGCCAAGGCCGGCGCCACCCGCTTCGGCTCCGGCTGGGCCTGGCTCGTCGTCACCGCCGACAAGAAACTCGCCGTCGGCTCCACCGCCAACCAGGACAGCCCGCTCATGGGCAAGGCCGTCGCCGGTATCGAGGGCAAACCCGTCCTCGGCCTCGATGTCTGGGAACACGCCTACTACCTCAACTACCAGAACCGCCGCCCCGACTACATCGCCGCCTTCTGGAACGTCGTGGACTGGGACGCCGCCGAGGCCAACTACCTCGCCGCCCTCGCCTGATTTCGGTCTCGCGTCTTTGATCCAGCCCCGGCCGCCCTGCGGTCCGGGGCCTTTTTGTTTGCCGCGCCCGCCCGGGCCGCGACACACCTACCCGTTACCCACTTTCCCATGATCGCGCCCGAGACCTTTGACCAGATCGACAACATCAAGAAACGCATCACCCACCTGTGGAAGTTTCTCGATGCCGAGCAGAAGCTGCGCGAGATCGAGGCCCTCGAGGCCCAGATGGGCGAGCCGACATTCTGGGACAACAACGAGCGCGCCCAGCGCCACATCGGCAAGGTCAACGGTCTCAAGCGCGCCGTCCTGCCCGTCGCCGCCTTCCGCAAGCGTATCGAGGATCTCGATACGCTGAAAGAGCTGATCGAAGCCGGCTCGCCCGACGAACAGGCCGAGTTTACCGCCGAACTCGCCACCCAGACCGCCTCCATGCTCGGCGAGCTCGACGGCCTCGAGATCGGCGCCTTCCTCACCGGTCAATTCGATCGCAACAACGCCATCTTCTCCATCCAGGCCGGCGCCGGCGGCACCGAGTCCAACGACTGGGCCGACATGCTCTTCCGCATGTATAACCGCTGGGCCGAGCGCCGCGGCTTCGAGGTCGAGCTCATGGATGTGCAGCCGGGCGACACCGCCGGCATCAGCAAGGCGACTATCCTCATCAAAGGCGAAAATGCCTACGGTTACTGCAAGGCCGAGCGCGGCGTCCACCGCCTGGTCCGCATCTCGCCCTTCGACTCCAACGCCCGCCGCCACACCTCGTTTTGCGCCGTGGACGTGGTCGCCGAGGTAAACGACGACATCAAGATGGACATTCCCGACGACGAGGTGCGCATCGACGTCTATCGCTCCTCCGGCAAGGGCGGCCAGGGCGTCAACACCACCGACTCCGCCGTGCGTATCACCCACTTGCCCACCGGCCTCGTGGTGGTCTGCCAAAACGAACGCTCCCAGCTCAAAAACAAGGCCTCCGCCTGGAGCATCCTCAAGGCCCGCCTCTACGAGAAGAAGCAGGACGAGCAGCGCGCCGAGATGGACCGTTTTTACGGCGAAAAGGGCGAGATCGGCTGGGGCGCCCAGATCCGCAGCTACGTCCTCCAACCCTACCAGATGGTCAAGGACCTGCGCACCGGCACCAGCACCTCCGACACCCAGGGCGTCCTCGACGGCGACCTCGACCGCTTTATCACCGCCTGGCTCCGCGCCGGTTGCCCCCGCCACCGCAACAAAGATATCCAGATGGAGGACTGATCTCCTTCCACCTCACCCCGCGCTGCCCTGCCGCCGCGACTCGCCTGCCGCACTTTCGCCCCGCCCACAAAAGGCGGGGCTTTTTGCGTGCCGATTTTGGCCTATCCGCCCATACTCTTGCTCGATAACCGCACCCAAGATCGCCCGCCTTGCGCGTCACTCAGCCGCGCACTCATTGACTGTAAGAACCCCCATGCTTTGCCCCCCGCTCCGCTTCTTCGTCTTTCTAGGCGCATGTCTGCTCGCCACCCCCGCGCATGCCCATCTGCCTTTGGAGACCTCCGTGCGCGTCACCCCCACCGCCGAGGCCTTGGAACTTGCCGTCACCGTGGCTGAGCCCACCGCGCGCAGCCTTCTTGATCCCTCGCCCACCACGCAGCTCCAGACCGCCAATTTTTCCGACCACCGCCCAGGCCTGCTCGCCGCCGCGCCTTCGCTTTGCACCCTGCTCGATTCCGCCGACCGCCCCATCGCCCCGCTTCAAACCCTCGTCTCGCTCAACTCCGAGGGCGAGGTCACCTACCTTCTCCTCTACCCGCCCGACCCCCTCCCCGCCGCCCTGCGTAGCGCCTTTCTGGATACATCTTCCGCCCCCGGCCGCTTCGTCTCCTTGCTCGACTCCACACGCTCACCCGCCGGCCGCGCTGTCCTGGTCCGTGCCCACTCCACCTACCATTTCGCCCCCGCCAGCCCCTGATCTTTTCGTTCGTGTCGCCTCTTCGTATTATCCGCCTCCTCGCACCGCTTCTGCTAGCCATTCTCGGCGCGTTCAGCCCCGCGTATGCCCAACGCCAGATGGAGGCCCTCGGTCGAGGCGTAGTCGCCATGCGCACCAGCTCCACCCAAGTTTACGTGGGCTGGCGTCTGCTCGGCGACGATCCGGCAGACCTCACTTTTAACGTCTACCGCTCCGTCGCCGGCGGCCCCGCCACCAAGCTCAACAACACCCCCATCGGCGCCGCCACCAACCTGCTCGATACGCCCGGCTCCACCGCCCTCGGCTCCGCCATCAGCTACCACGTCGTGCCCGTGCGCGGCGGCGTCGAGCAAACCCCGAGTGCGCCCTACACCCTCTCCGCCGGTGCCGCCGTCGGCCAGCAGTTCATTCGCCTGCCGCTTTCCACCCCCACGCCCAACCCCGCCTCCACCGCGCCCTACGACGTGAAGTTTTGCTGGGTCGGCGACTTCGACGGCGACGGCGAATACGACTTCCTCGTGGACCGCGTGCCGACCTCCGGCGAGGACCGCCAATACCTCGAGGCCTACCGCCGCGACGGCACGTTCCTTTGGCGCATGGACATGGGCGTTAACTCCACCAACCACTACGCCTACGAGCCCGGCTCGTCCGCCATCTCCGTCGGCGATACCGACAACGTCACCGTTTACGATCTCGACGGCGACGGCCGCGCCGAGGTCATCGTCCGCACCGCCCACGGCGTCACCGTCACCAACGCGGCCGGCCAGCCCGTCGCCTCCATCACCGCGGCCAACAACACCGCCCAGTTCGTCTCCGTGTTCAACGGCCTCACCGGCGCCGAGCTCGCCCGAACCACCCTGCCCAATCCCTGGGCCCAATACGGCACCCTGACCAACAAGTGCGCCATCGGCTATTTCGACGGCCAGCGTCCGAGTGTATTGTTCTACGGATACAACCGCGACGGCGACGGCCCGTTCTACCGCGTGTTCAGCGCCTTCGATTTTCGCAACGGCCAGCTCACCCTGCGCTGGACCCTGCCCCAGACTTTCCCCGGCGCCGAGGGCCACCAGATCCGCATCGCCGACGTGGATAACGACGGTCGCGACGAGGTCATCGATATCGGCCACGTCATCGACGACGACGGCACCCAGCTCTTCGTCATTCCCGAGGTTTCCCATGGCCGACCGCCCGGGCCTCGAGAACTACATCATCCAGCAATACAACTCCACCTTCCTCGCCAGCGCCTACTACGACGCCGGCACCGGCGAGATGCTGCGCAAATGGTATGCCCCCGACCTCGTGGACGTGGGCCGGGGCATCGCTCTTGACATCACCTCCGCCCACCGGGGCTACGAGATGTATTCCACCCAAGCAGGCATCTTTAACGCCAATGGTGGGACGCCGACCTCCTGCGCGAATTCATCGACGGCGCGGGCTCCGGCGCGCTCAACCCCGTCATCAACAAATTCAACGCCTCCACCGGCAACAGCGACCGCGTCTGGACCATCTACAACGACTTCGGCAACTTCAGCACCCGCCAAGCCTTCGGCGGCCGCCCCGCCTTCTGGGGCGACATCCTCGGCGACTGGCGCGAGGAGCTCGTGCTCGTCACCAGCGACTACACCGCACTGCGCATCTACACCACGACTGCTGTCGCGACCAACCGGCTCTACACCTTGATGCACAACCCGGCCTACCGCATGCAGGCCACCACCAAGGGCTACGTGCAGGCCTCCAACGTGGACTACTACCTCGGCGTCGGCATGAGCACCCCGCCGCCCCCGCCCATGGTCTCCGCCCAGCTCGCCTGGTCCGGCGCCACCGCCGCCACCTGGGACAACGCCAATACCTTCGCCTGGAAAAACACCGCAACCTCCGCCGCCTCCGCCTTCGCCGCCGGCCAGTCCGTGCGTTTCGACCTCGCCGGCGCCCACCTTGCACCCGTCGCCCTCTCCGGCACCCTCCAGCCCGGCGAGGTCACGGTGTATTCAGCCAACGACTACACCTTCGACGGCTCCGCCGGTTCCCTCGCCGGCCCCATGCGCTTGGTCAAAGCCGGCCGGGGCGCCCTCCGCATCACCGGTTCGCACCCCTTCACAGGCACCACGACCGTCTGGGATGGCGCGCTCCGCATCGACGGCGCGCTCACCGACTCTGCCGTCACCGTCTGGGGCGGCACTTGGGGCGGCGCCCTCGCCAAGGGCCTTACCGGTGGCCGCCTCTCCGGCTCGGGCA
>JALOTV010000197.1 GCA_025457685.1 Opitutaceae bacterium | reverse complement strand
CGCGGTGTTTCGCGCCGCCGCCATGGACCTCGTCACCGCCACGGTCATTTACTGCTTCCTCGTCGCCGGAGTTTTCCTCGGTCTGTGGATTTATTACGACCGCCGCGATCATGCGCGTTTTGAGGCGGAGCGCCGCCACGTCTCTTTCCAATGCGTCCGTTGCACCCGGCTTTACGCGGTGCAGGGCGAGCATCCGCGGGCGACCTGCCCCAAATGCGGAACGGAAAACGACCGCCTTCGGTTCTAAAACCCCGCCGCTCTTGCGCCGCGTCTTCCTCGTTTCGACGCTGCGGTGCGCTTCTTCCTTGGCCCACCCAGTGCTAACCGGTTCGCTTCTCCTTTAAGCTCATGTCCCAGATCATCGCCGTCCTCGATTTCGGTTCCCAATACACGCAGGTCATCGCGCGCCGCATTCGCGAGTGCCAGGTCCTCTCCAAGATCTACCACTTCGCCACCCCCGCCGCGCAGCTGAAGGCCGACGGCGTCATCGGCATCATCCTCTCCGGCGGCCCGAGCAGCGTCTTCGCCAAGGATGCGCCGATGCCGGACAAGGCTCTTTTCGATCTCGGCGTGCCCATCCTCGGGATCTGCTACGGCATCCAGCTCCAGGGCCACCTGCTCGGCGGCAAGGTCTCCAAGAGCACCCACCGCGAATACGGCCATGGCGTGCTCACGCTCCAGAAACCCGGCCGCCTCTTCAAGGGCCTGCCCAAGAAGCTCAAGGTCTGGAATTCCCACGGCGACCGCCTCATCGCCCTGCCTCCGGGCTACACCGCGATCGGCACGACCGAAAACTCCGAGTTCGCCGTGATCGAGGACCGCAAGCGCAACTTCTACGGCATCCAGTTTCACCCCGAGGTCTTCCACTCCGAGCGCGGCATCGACGTGATCCGCAACTTCCTGCTCGGCATCTGCGGCGCGAAGCAGGACTGGACCACCAAGGACTACATCAAGCACTCCGTGCAGACCATCCGCGATCAAGTGGGCAAGGAGCGCGTGCTCCTCGGCCTCTCCGGCGGGGTGGACAGCTCCGTGGCCGCCGCGCTCATCCACAAGGCCATCGGCAAGCAGCTCACCTGCGTGTTCGTGGACAACGGTCTCCTCCGCGCCGGCGAGCGCGAGCAGGTGGAGAAGCTCTACGCCGACCACTTCAACATCGACGTGCGCGTGGTGGACGCATCGAAACTCTTCCTCAAGCGCCTGAAGGGCGTTTCCGAGCCCGAAGCCAAGCGCAAGATCATCGGCAATACCTTCGTCGAGGTATTCGAAAAGTCCCTACGCTCCATCGGTGGCGCCAAGTGGCTCGCCCAGGGCACGCTTTATCCCGACGTGATCGAGTCGGTCGCCATCGCCGGCAACCCGGCCGCGCTGATCAAATCCCACCACAACGTGGGCGGTCTGCCCGACCGCATGAAGCTCAAGCTCCTCGAGCCCTTGCGCGAACTCTTCAAGGACGAGGTTCGCGCCGTCGGCGAGGCGCTTGGCCTGCCGCGCGAGGTCGTCTGGCGTCAGCCTTTCCCCGGCCCCGGCCTCGGCGTGCGCGTCGCGGGCGACATCACCCAAGAAAAGCTTAACGTCCTCAAGGCCGCCGACGCCATCCTGCAGGACGAGATGATGAAGTCCGGCTACTACTGGAAGGTGTGGCAGTCCTTCGCCGTTTACCTGCCGGTGAAGTCCGTCGGCGTGATCGGCGACGAGCGCAACTACGCCGACGTGATCTCGCTCCGTATCGTCGAGAGCCGTGACGCCATGACCGCCGACTGGGCCCGGCTGCCCTACGACCTGCTGGCCAAGATCTCCTCGCGCATCACCAACGAAGTGCGTGGCGTCTCACGCGTGCTCCTCGATATCAGCTCCAAGCCGCCCGCGACCATCGAGTGGGAGTGAGTTTTGCGACCTTCGCGCGCCCTCTGCGGGGGCACGCGAAGGTAAGGCTAGGCCTTGGCGGCGTCCAAGGTCTCCCGCCGGGCTCGGTCCTCAGGGTAGCTGCGGTGGAGCAGGGTCCAGTAAACCGCGTTGATCGCATAGGGCACGGTGACAACCCAGAGCATGAGGCCCTGGAGGCCGATGCGATCCGCGAGCGCACCGGCCGATAGCGACAGGATGCCCGCGAACATTCCTTGCAGCAGGGAAAACAGCAGGGCGAATGCGGTGGCCCGTGCCACACCCGGCACTACGTGCGAGACCATGGGCAGCACCACGCCGGAAAAGCCCACCGAACCGATGAGGCCGAAACAGAGCAGCACCACGAAGGCCAGCGGGCCTCGTCCCCAGTCCACTTGAAAAACCAGCAGACTCGCGATCGAGAAGGCCGCGAGGTAGATCTGCATCAGGATCACGCGACCGCGTGCACCGAAGCGGCGTTCGAACCAATCGCCGAGAAAGCCGCCGAGCACCGAGCTTACCATCCAGCCGGCGGTGAAGGCGCCTTGCAGGAAGTTCGCGTCGGCCGTCTCCCAGCCGCGCACGTCCACAAAGAAGGAAACCATGAACGGCATCATCACGATGCTGGTGATGAACAGCACGCTGCCCGCCAGCAGGCGAAAGGTGGGTATGCGCCAAAGTTCCGCGATGTCGCGCCAACCGAAGCGCGGCCGCGTCGCCTTTTCCCCGGGCCCGGATTTGCCGGAGGCGGGTGCGGGATCGTCCACCAGCAGCGCGATGGCGATACCGCTCGCGACGCTGAGCGCGCCCATCGTGTAGAGACCGTAGCGCCAGCCCTCAGGGGATCGCGCGAATTGGGCGATCAGCGGAGTCATCGCGAGCGAGCCGAAGGAGGAAAGGCTGCGCAACCAGCCGTAGGCGCGACCGCGCTCGTTGTTCTTAAAATGATCGGCCACGAGTCCGTTCGCGATCGGCTCGCCCGCCACCGTGCCGATCGCCCCGATGGCGTAGAGCACGAGCAGTTGTTCGAAATTCTGCGCGAGGCCGACCAGTCCGGTCCAGATGCCCCAGACGCCGGTGGCGAAGACCAGCACGCGTTTGCGGCCCCAGCGGTCGGCGATCATCGACCAGAGCGGGCCGAAGATCATGCGCGCGAAGCGTGGGATCGCGGCCATGAGGCCGAGCTGCGCGAGCGAAAGTCCGAGCGAGGCGCGAATCACCGGGAACAGGCTGTTCATCAGCCCGGACTCGGTGTCGTCGATGGTGCGGGAAACGGCGATGGTGATCACCGAGCGCCAGCGACGCGGCGCAGGGCGGGCAGGGGTGGGGTCGGACATAAGGTGGCGGCTAGGCGTCTACGGTGTGGCCGAGGCGCAGGCGGAGGCAGTTCAGGGGGAACGTTGGCCGGTGGGCTGGAGGGTAAATGGAAAGATGATCTTGGGAGCGCCGGTAATTGAGTGGTGTGTCGCAGCCAAGTAATCGCGCCTCAGTCACGGGCATCGTTGCCAGCGCACGGATGCGCCACGACTCGCTGTCCTGGGGCCATCCAAAGGTGAATACATAGAGGGTGGTGGCACCTGTGGCGGCGTCGGTGCGTTGGGTGAAGCGAAAGTCGGTCGCGCCAAAATCGGGCGTCTTGCTTTCTGCGAAACTACCGGCGGCCAGGCTAGCGGGGCCTTCTGAGAACTGTTTCCACGGGCGCGTCCCGTGAATGGCCTCGCCGTGGACCGCGAACCACGCGGCGAGTTCGGAGAGGATCCACTCGCACTCGTCATCGAGCGTGCCGTCGGCGCGCGGGGGGAAGTTGAGCAGGAGGTTGCCGTTCTTGCTCACCACATCAACGAGCAGGGTGAGGATCTCGCGCGGGGTCTTGTAGCGGACGCGGGTATCGTAATCCCAGGCGCCGACACAGGTGTCGGTTTGCCAGGGTTCGGGCTGGATGCCGTCCACCACGCCGCGCTCGACATCGAGCAGGCCGAAGGCGGGGTCGTAGTCGCCGAGCACCTCGTTCGGGTGCATGCGCGGGTCCTTGAGCGCATAGACGGCGTCGCACACACCGCCGCGGCGCTCGGCGTTGCGCGCGTAGAAATTCGCGAGCATGCGGCGGCCGATCTCGCCGAAGGGCAGGCCGCCGTCGGTGTAGAGCAGGTCGGGGTCGTGCTGCTCGACGAGGTCGTTGATGCGATCGAGCCAGTTTTGCTGAAAGGCGGGCGAGGGGTTGGCGGGATACCACTTGGTGGTGTCGGGGTGGTGCTCGAAGTAGAGCGCTGCGTGCGCGGGGTCGGCGCCGTCGTAGTGGATGCTGGCGAGCGGGCCGAAGCGGTCTGCGGCCTTGTTGAGGTTGAACCACGAGTAGCTGCGCTCGAGGTGCTCGCTGACGGCGAAGCGGAGGCCGGCGGCGCGAACGGCGCGGCGCCATTCGCCGACTATGTCGCGACGCGGGCCGTGGTTGACGGAGTTCCACGGGTGGTGGCGCGAGTCCCAGCAGTCGAAGTTGTCGTGGTGGGCGGCGAGGGCGCATACGTAGCGCGCGCCGGCGCGGCGGAAGAGCTCGGTGAGACGGACGGGATCGAAGCGTTCGCCGCGCCACAGGGCGATGATGTCCTTGTAGCCGAAGCACGAAGGGTGGCCGTAGACGCGCCGGTGGTGGTTGGCCATGGGGTGGCCCTCGTTGTAGAGATTGCGCGCATACCAACCGCTGACGCCGGGCACGGACTGGGCGGACCAGTGCGACCAGATGCCGAACTTCGCGTCGCGAAACCAGGCGGGGCAGGGTGGGCGGTGGATTTTGACGTGTGTATTCAAGGAATGGTGACGCGAAGCCGCAGGAAGCGACGCGGAGAATTCGAGGGGGCTGCGGTGTCGGTGACGGTGACTTCTGCGTCGGGCGCGCCGGGGTTGGTGGCGATCGTGGTCCATGTGGCGAGGTCGGTGCTGGCCTCGACGGTGTAGGTGAGCTCCGCGCGCAGGCGGGGGAAGATCAGGGCTAGCCTGCCACCAATGTTCGTAATACGAACATTGGCGGCAGGGGCGAAAGAGTGAGATGAGGCCAGTGGATCGGAGCCGAGGGCGTATTCGAGGAGGTTGGGGTGGCCGTCGGAGTCGGGGTCGGCGAGGTTGGCGGCGGGGCCGTCGTCGGCGGTGGTGCCGAAATTGGCGCGCCGCCAAAGATCGATTTCCGGGATGCGGCGGATGATGCGCAGGCGCGGACCGGGGATTGGCGAGGTGCCGCCTTCGCGCGAGACGATGTCGAGGCCGGCGCCCTGGATGTCGCCGCTGCCGGTCACGATTTGTGCAGGTGAGCGTCCGTCGATGGCGGTGTCCCAGCGGTTTTCCTGCACGACGAAAAAGGAGAAGCGCAAGCCGGACGCGATTTGGGAGCGGACGAACTCGGTGACGTCGAGGTGTTTCTCGCCGGGCGTGGTGCTGTTGGCGACGACCTGGCCTTGCAAGAGGATGGTGGATGCGTCGCCGGAGATGACGTTGTGTTCGATGCGTGGGCCGGCTGGGACGTTTTGACGGAGTTGTGGGGTGGCGGCCCAAGTGGCGGCGGCTTCGGCGAAGGTGTGGCCGGCGAGGCCGTAAACGTGGGCCTGGGCGGCGGTGCCATTGACCGCGGAGGCGGTCCAGAGCGTGAGGATGACGCGATCGAGGTCGCGGAGGTCCGTCGTTGAGAGGTCGAAGTGGACGGCGGCGATGGCGCGGCCGTCTGCGGTGGTGGCATCATCGCGCACGGCTAATGTCGCCGCCGTGCCCTCGGGTGTGGTGCGGAAGGCGCCGTCGCGAAGGGTGGCGTCGGCGACGGCGAGCACGTTGCGAACGGGGTTGCCCTCGGGGTATTGGAAGGCCTGCTCGCGTTCGGGGATGACGGCGAGCCAGACGCTGCGGGCGGGCTGGCTGTTACCGGGCGGGGCGATGACGCCGTTGTTGACGCGGGTGAGGAAGCGCACGCCACCGTGCCAGGAGGTGCTGACCTCGTGGATGAGCACGCGGTTATCCTGGGCGAGGCCGAGGGCGGAGACGTTGTAATCGAGGGTGACGGCGGACGTGCCCCGGTTGACGGAGTAAACGTAGGTGACTCGGGCGGCGGGATCGCGGGTGACGAGGACGTCCACGTTGCCGAGG
>JALOTV010000423.1 GCA_025457685.1 Opitutaceae bacterium | reverse complement strand
GATGGCGTCGCCGGTTATGGTGCCGGCCAATCTCGTGTCGCTGGCGTCGCATGTGAATCGCTTGGGCAACGCGGAAATCGCGTCGAATCTGCTGCGTCGTGCGCTGGAGCTTGATGCGCTCTCGCAGCCCGCTCTGGTCGCGTTGTTGCGCATAAAATTGGACTCGGACGCGCTGGACGCGTCGCTGGACTGGGTGCGCCGCCTGCCGCAGATGCGCAAGCCGCCTGCGGAGCTGATGCAGGAAATCGTGCGCAAGCTGGAATCCGATCGTTACCTTTTCCTCGCCGAGCGCACGGCCACGATCGACGAACTGCAGACTCGGGGCGGTCGCGGTCGGATACGCCAAGGGGTGATACCAATCACGCAACTGATTCAGCTTGTGGCCAAGGTCGCAAAGTGACGCGCCGCATGGCGCCCCGGGCCTTTGCGTATCTTGGCGAGCTTTGCGTCAAAATCTAAAAGCCCAAGGCGAGGGGCATGAGATTCGTGGTTAAAATCTGAATACGTTTGGCCGGCATCAATCCCGCCGGCGGCAGCGCACGAGGATGGCGGGTGGGGTGTGGGCGGTGGCGCGGGACTCGAAGGCGAGGGGGCGCATGCCCGCGTTTTCCGGATAGTAGCAGAACTGCATGAGCTGGCCGCGCACGCGCACGATGGCGCGGATGCGTCGGGATTCCTCGCCGCCGGCTTCGCGCCAGATGAGGTCGAGCGCGGCGGGAGTCGCGGCGGTGTCGACTTCCACGCCGCCGACCTCGCGCGGAGTCCATTCGCCTTCGAGCATGCGCGCGAACTTGGCGAAAGCTCCGGGCGGAATAAATCAGGAAACCATCTTGGGCGCGTGTTGCTTTCCGCCGTCCGCGACGCGGCCGGGCGGGGCGGAATTTTTTCGCGCGTGGCGCGGGAGTTCGCCATTGCGGTTGGCGTGGCGGGCGGTGTCTTGGGCGCTTCAACACCATGAACCCCCTTGGCTGTTTCCGTCTAGCGAGTCGTGTGCTCTTGTTTGGCCTGGCGTGTGCCGCGTGCGACGCGGCGGACGTGGATGCGAACAGGGCGTGGGAAGATTTGGCGACGCTGCGTTTCGCCGAGGCCGCGCAGGCCTTTGACCGCATGGCGGGCACGGGCGGGGCGGAGGCGCGCTTCGGCCGGGCGGTATCCCTGCTCGCGAGGCAGCCGCGCACGGCGGCAAACGTGGACGAGGCGGAGCGGCTGTTCGCCGAGTTGTTCACGCCTGAGGCGGCCGCGCTCGATGCCGACCTGGCGGCGCGGGCGCGCCTGGCCCACGCGCGCATCCCCCATCTGCATCGCCAGCCCATTCAGTGGGCGGAGGCGGAGGCCCGCTACCGGGCGGCGTATGCGGCCGCGCCCGGGCACGAGGCCGGCCAGGCGGCGTTGGTGAGGGCGGGGCTGGTTTCCCTATTTCGCGTCCAAGGCGAGGCGGAGGTGCGGAGGCTTGCGGAGGCGTTTGCGGCGGAGGCGGATGCCTTGACGGCGGTGGATGTGCGGCGGGATGCGGATCTGCTGCATCAGCCGGGCGGATTACCTGGTGGAGGCGGCGGAGCTCGCCGGCATCCTGGGCCGGCCGGCGGAGGCGGCGAGGCACTACGAGGCGTTTCTGCGCCTCGCGCGCGATGATCGTCGCGCCTTTCACGTGCAGGAAAAACTGGCGGCGGCGAAGCGGGAGGCCGGACTATGAAGCTGGCACGTTGGACACCCTGGCTGGGGCTCGCCCTGTTGTTGGCGACTTTCGCGATTTCCCTGCTCAACATCGCGCGTCGGGGGCGCGAGGAGGCGGATCCAAATCTGCGCGTGTTGCGCATCGCGCATTGGCAGTTGGAGACGGGGCCGGCCGTCGCGATCGATGCGATCGCGCGCGAGTATGAGCGCCGGCATCCGGGCGTGCGGGTGGAGCAGATGCGCATCCCGGAAAAAATCTATCCCCAGTGGGTGACGACGCAGCTGGTCGGCGGCACCGCGCCGGATCTGGTGCAGATCGGCGCGGCGATCGACAACGAGCGGCTGGCGCGATTCTTCGAGCCGGTCACGGAGCAGGCCCTGTTGCCCAATCCCTACAACGAGGGCTCGGAGCTGGCGGGCTTGCCGTGGCGCGAGACCTTCTACGACGGCATGGCGAGCGGCTTCGACGAGAACCTGCAGGATTACTACGGGGCGGCGATGTTCTTCGGCAGCGTGCGCATGTTCTACAATCGCGACCTTCTGGTGCGGATCACCGGGAGGGACGAGCCGCCGCAGACCCTGGCGGAGTATGAGGAGCTGTGCCGCCGGGTGGGCGAATACGCGCAGGCCAACGGCAAGGAACTCATCCCGGTGGCGGGGTCGCGCTACAATGCGCCGATGCTGCTCGAGAACCGCTTCAGGGCGCTCACGCAGAAGCTCGCGATGCGCGAGGCGCCGCGGCGCATGCTGCGTTTTGAGCCGGAGTATGTGTTGCTGTCGTTTCTGGAGGGGCGTCTGAGCTTCGAGACGCCCGAGGTGCGGGCTGGCCTGGAGGCGATGCGCCGGGAACATGCAGCCGGGCTTCATGCAGCTACAGCGGGAGGATGCCTCGCTGACCTTCCAGCAAGGCCGCGCGCTGATGATCGCCACCGGCAGCTGGGATGCGACGGGCCTCTTTCAAACCGAGGCGTTCCGGGTGGGGGCCTTTGAGGTGCCCGTGCCCATGCCGGACGATCCGGAGAACGGCCGGTTCGTGCTCGGACGAGTGTCGGAGGTGGGCGCGAGTTCGTTTGGGCCTTTTGGGATAACGCGGAGTTCGGCGCATCCCGAGCTGGCGCTGGATTTCCTGCGTTTCATGACCAGCCAGGAGCAGAATCGGGTGTTTGCGCGGTTGAGCGGCTGGCTGCCCATGGTGAAGGGCGTGCAGCCCAGGCCGGAGATGACGGTGTTCATGCCGCGCTACGAGGGGTATCCGCCCGGTTTTTGGATCGGGCTGGGGGCGGATACGCGCCGGGTGTTGGGCACCTCGTCGAACCTGTTGTATCAAGCGACGGGGAGTGTGGACGATTACATCCGCACGGTGGAGGGCGACTATGCGCGGGTGGCGGGAGCGGACCTTGCGCGGGCCTTGCAGGCCCGCCTCAACCAAGTCTTGAGGACGGATTATGTCGCGACGGCCAACGCGATCCGCCTGCGGCGCCAGCCAGCGGATGCGGCGCTGGCTCAGCGGGCGCGGGCGCAACAGGAGCGCCTCTTCGAGAACGAACTAGGTCACGCCTTCTACCACGCACGGCTGGAGCAGGCGGCACGCTAGGGCGTTTCTAAGATTATTGTGGCCACGGCTGTCCCCTGCCGTGCGGACGGCGCTCCGCGCCGCAACGAACCGAACGGCTGGGGACAGCCGTTTCCACACCAGCAAACACTAGCATAATAATCGGCTATAGCTTCATTTGAAGTGCTCTAGGTTGCGACGGGTCGGGCGATGGGGCGGGCTAACGGGTTTCTCCGGGCGCAGGACGAAGTGCTTACCAACTCTTTACGCGCACGGATGGTTTTTCGACCGCTGGATATGCTATTTGAGTAAAGATACTTAAGTGTTGTTTCTGCTGTCGGATCGGGTTCGGCTAGGTGCAGCATATGGCCTGAGCGATGGTCTGAACGGAGCTTGCGCGACGTGCGGATAGTTTGCTCTTTCGTTGCATTAGTCCGCGCATGGAAACCACCCGTATCAACCAACCCGCCGCCACTCCGCCCACCATCGCGCAGTTGCCGGTGCGGCTGCGCGATCTGTTGAGGCGCGAGGTGTGTTTGGAGATCAGCCGGGCGCAGATCGAGCAGGCCTTGGCTCAGGTGGAGCAGGAGGCGGCGGTGTTGAAAAAAACCCGGCCGCCCTTCTTGTTTTTGCACGCCAAGCCGACCCGCACGCGAACGAATCGCTGGCGGCGCTCGCCGAGGGTTTGCGCCAGGTGGTGGCGGCCCAGCCGCGGTTGCGGAGCTGGGTGGAGGACGATTTGGAGACGTTTTTGCGCGACTCGCAGCCGGCCTACATGGCGGGCCTCGCGGCGCACAAGTATCCCGACGACTGGCAGCGTGCGATCATGCGTTTCGACCAGCGGGTGGCGGGTTTTCGCTCCACGCTCGGGAATGTGCAGGCGGTGTTGGGCGCGGTGCCCGGCGGCACGGTGCTGGCTTCGCATGCGGGGGCGTTTGAGCAGCTCATGCCGGCTCGGCAGTGGGGCAGCCTGATGGACTACGAGCTGTTGTTTTTTAATCGCGTGGCCGACATTCAGCGGCGCAGCGCCGAGCTGGGGTCGGATACCCTCAAGCGCACCACCGAGCATCACTTCGGCGCGCAGGTGGCGCAGTGGGCCCGCATGGATGCGCTGGCCGTGCGCAAGTCGATGCAGGAACTGCGGGCCAATCTGGAGCTCACGGCCATGGATGCGCGCGCCGTCTATGTGGCGGAGGCCGCGCTGGCCGCCTCGGCCGTCGGCACGGCGGTGCGAAGCTTCGCGCAGCCGATGTGGGAGGCGCTGCGTTTGCTGATGCGCCTGGAGATCGACCCGGCCGAGGTGGAGTCCGTGGTGGCCGAGACCGAGCGTATGGTGGCGGCGGCGGGCGGTTGATACGATCACCTCGCGCAGTCGCCTAAGGCGGGGCGCCGCGTGGTTCGCATGTTGTGCATCTCGTCTATTTTCCATGGCACGTAGCGTAGTCCTGCAAGGCACCCATCGCTGTTCACGTTGCGAGATGCCGCCGCGTTGGTGCATCTGCGCGGGGCAGCGCGACGAGCCGTGCCCGATCCATGTCGATGTCTTGCAACACGCGCTGGAAGCGCACCGCCCCTCGAGCACGGGCAATCTTCTTCCGCGCGTGGTCACGGGCGCGAGGGTGCACCTCTACCGTCGCGAACGTCCGCTGGTGCGCGCCGAAATCATCCGTCCGGAAGCGGCGGAGCTCTGGATCCTCCATCCCAACGGCGAGCCTTTGCCGGCGCGGGGGCCGGACGCGGGCGGCCTGCAGGTCTTGTTGCTCGATGCGAGCTGGGCGCAGGCGGGCGGCATGCTGACCCAGGTGCAGGATTGGGGGCGGCG
>JALOTV010000013.1 GCA_025457685.1 Opitutaceae bacterium | reverse complement strand
GACGTGCGTATTTCGGGCGCGATCGTGGAATACGATCCGGTGCAGAAAAGAACATTGAAGGTGGAGCTGCTTCATCTGCGCCGGGGGCGATAGAGGGGGCGTTTCCACGGTTAAAGTAGGAGTGTGAGTATCTCAAAATCAGGAATTTAAATCTGATTTTTATTGGGCTTATCCGGTTGTGGCCGGCGGGTCGTGGCCTGTCCGTGGAATACGCAAAATAACAAAAGAATCCCGCTTGAACCATGGCTAAGCGGGTGGCCGATGCGCTATAGTGTAGGAGTCAGGCTTACCCACGGAATTACCCCAACTGCTAGCCCACTTCCTCAACGCACGGCTTTTAGCCACCTCGCACGCTCCGCCCGAGCCGAGGTCCCCCGCCTCGATCAACGTCTCACCAATCCGGTAGCCCCTCCCTGAAATGAACAGCGCCGCCATTACCCCCACCGCCGCCGCGCGTCGCGCTTTTACCCTGATCGAGCTGCTCACCGTGATCGCCATCATCGGCATTCTCGCCGCGATCATCATCCCCACGGTCGGCAAGGTCCGCGAATCCGCGAAGTCCGCGAAGTGCGTCTCGAACCTTCGTCAAATCAACATGGCGGTGAAGCTCTACGTCGAAGACAACAAGGGATTCCTGCCCGCGTCGGCGCGCGACAAACTGCCGTCCGAGACCGGGACCGGCACCACCGTGTCGTGGGCCAAGGAACTGGGGCGCTACCTTCCGTTGCGCGGCAGCTCCGCCACCGCCGGTGAGCACCCTATTTTCGTTTGCGATTCGGCCAACTACAACGGCAAGACCGGATCCGAGCTGAACATCACCTACACGGCCACGGGCGCCATCATACCGGTTGGCGTCGCCAACGCCTCCAAACAGCGCCGCGCTTTCAGCACCCTAGACAACAACCGCCTGTCGTTCATCCCCTTTATCATGGAGGGCAAGGCGCAGAGTGCCACCGCTCTCGGTAGCTTCCCGAGTCGCACCTGGGCGGCGGTCACCTCTGATCGTTCGGCCAACTCCAATTTGGAGACCACCAGTTTCGACTTTCGTCACAACAACCGCATGAACGTGTCCTACATGGACGGTAGCGTGCGCTCGATGGATCTGGCCGGCTTCAAGGCCTTGGACCAAGTTCTTTTCGAAGGCCGGGTTGAGCAGTAATCCTTTTCCATAACATTTTCCGAGTGTCGCCCGCCTGGGATTCAGGCGGGTAATTTTTTTGGTGCGCGCGCCGGATTATTCGAATCGTGCGTAAAGCCCCGCGTGATGCGCGTATGCAAAAAGACAAAATAATCCCCCAAGAGCCATGGTCAAACGGGGCCGCGGTAAGGTAGAGTATAAGCGTCGAGACTAGCACTCATTTACCCCGGTTCTCAAACGGCCTCCGACATAGCGTCACGTCCCCGTCCCGCCCACATTTTCCCGTTTGGGCGTCTCTTTCCAAACCGCCTCCGTAATTCCCAAAACACCCCATGAAGACAGTTACCTCTTTCACCTCAGGCAAAGCCCGGCTCGGCTTCACCCTGATCGAGCTGCTTACCGTGATCGCTATCATCGGCATCCTCGCCGCGCTTATCATCCCCACCGTCGGCAAAGTTCGCGAATCCGCCCGGAGCACCCAGTGCGTCTCCAACCAGCGCCAAATCAACATGGCCCTGCGGATCTACGCCGAGGACAACAAAGGTTTCCTCCCCGCCGCCAATCGTAACAAGCTTTCGACCGAGACCGGTTCCGGCAACACCGTGAACTGGGCCAAGGCGCTCGGGCGCTACCTGCCGCAGAAGGGCAGCACCGACACGGCTAACGAGCATCCGATCTTTTCCTGTGGCTCCGCCGTATTCAACGGCCGCCGGGGCGATGAACTCTCTAACACCTACACCGCCTCCGCCGCGTTGCTGGGCTTGAACTCCAGTGGCGTGCCTTCCGACGACAAAATAGCCCGTGCACTGAGCACGGTGGACTCCAACCGGCTGAGCCTCATCCCGGTCATTCTCGAGGGTAAGGCCAACGGCACTTTCTTGTCTACGAACCCCAGCACGGCGTGGAGCATCGTGGCGAACGAGCAGGGCAAGGCGACCTTCGCCGAGACCACCCGTTTCGACTTTCGCCACGGCGGCCGTCTTAACGTCGCCTACATGGACGGCAGCGTGCGCGGGATGAGTTTCGCCGACTTCAAGGAGATTGATCGCGATCTTTACGAGGGCACGCGTCCGAACTGATCGGTCGCCACTCCAGGCGGGTTTCCCGATCGCGGCGCACCCTGTGCAGGATAGCCGCGATCTTTCCCGCGCTTCACGCGTCGCAACTCTCTTTCGTGACCCTTCACCCCAAGCCCTTCGTCTGTTGCCTTGCCGGATTTTTCGCCGCTCCGATCATCGGACCGGTCCTCGATGTTTTCCGGATGGTGGCAAACGCTTCGGCCGGCAGCGCAGTCGTCCGTTAGTCCGAATTTTGCCAAGCGATATCGCGGGCACATGATCGCGATGCGCCAAAGGAAATAATTATGCATGATATTGCTTCTGTCGGCGCGTGGCTGGCCCGTTTTGCCCGGGTATTGATCGGATGCGGACTGGGTCTACTCGCGTCCTTCGCAGTGGCCCGAGAAGACGCCTCGTCACCCCGTCCGAGCATTTGGGTGACGGCCGCGGACCGTGAGGCGATTCTCAAAAAGATCGAAACCCAGCCGTGGGCGCGGGCTCAATTTGATGAGTTGGTGGCGCGCTCGGCCGAGCGTCTGGCTCAGCAAAAGGCGGATCCCGACGCCTATCTGCGCGCGCTGCCGTGGGATGCTGCGGCCGCCAAGGGCGGTCATCCGATTCTGCCCCAGATCAAGGGCAACATGGCGTCGATCAGCGGCAGACCGCAGATCCAGGTTTTGATGCAGGCCATGCTCGGGCACGCCGTCGATTGCGGCGTGTTGTATTATCTGACCGAAGATTCGGCGTATGCCGCCTTGGGCGCGGATGTGTTGCAGGCCCTGGTGCAAGGGCTGCGCGGGCTGGAAACCAACGAAAAATCTTCCAACGGCGGATGGCTCTATCCCGACGACCATCTTTACGAGGCCCGCATCTTGGGGGCCCAGCTCCCCATTCTCTACGATTTCGTGGCCGGATATGTGAGGCAACCGGGTGTGACGGTCTGGGACCTGGCATCCAAGAAACGCGTGCCCTTTGATTTCGCGGGCGCGCAGGAAGTGTTCCGCACCTACGCCCGCTTGGCGGTCGAGCGCGGCTCGGCGATCAACAATTGGACGGTGCTGGAGATGCCCAGCCTCACGCACAACGCGCTCGCGATGGACGATGCCAAAGAGCGTGCGCGCTGGTTGAGCCATGTGACGCACGTCGAGGCGAAGAGTCAGGCCTCGTTGAAGAAAATCGTGAGCGTGTTTTCGAGGGTGGGCGGGGTGTGGCCGGAGTCGTTCAGTTATGCGAACGACGTGGCGAGCAAGGTGACCTACGTGGTGGTGTTGCTCAACCGGCAGACGACCGCGCTCGAGTTGCCAAAAGACATCTCGGTGCTCTCGCGGGCATTGATGCGGGTGCGCGATTTTCGTTTTCCCAACGGGGATCTGGTGAGTTTGGGCGATGGCACGCGCCGCAGCGGGCTGCCCCTTCGCGAGTTTGAAATGGCCTATGCGGACGCGGTGCGCGGGAAAAACACCGCCGGCATGTCCGAGTTTGGCGGACCCCTGCGCGCGGCCATCGAGGACGGAAGCTACGATCGCTCCAGGCTGGGGCCCCCGCCGAGCGGACCCATCGTGTATTTGTCCCCGCTCTCTCTGCTGTGGTATGCACCCGAGATCGAGGCCTCCGCCGTGGCCACTCCGCCGCCGCCAGTCACGGATGAACTGCCCTTCGCCGGCATGGTTTTGCAGCGCAATCTCTCACCCGATGGCAAACCGGAGCATGGCATGATGGCGGCCGTCCATGGTTCAAAATTCGTGCACGGCCATGCTTCGGGTATGGCCTTGGAGATCTATGGGCCGGGATACGTGTTGGGCACCAACGCGGGCAAGGGCACCTATCGCAGCGAGGAGCACGAAAACTACCGGCGCATTTTCGCGTCTTACAACAGCGTCATCGTCAACGGGTCTTCCAGCTCCTCCGGCAGCTGGGCCAACCTCGGCATAGACACCGTGCGTCGGGTCGCGGGGGAACCGGCAACCGGCAAGCCCGGGGTGTCGGCGAATCACTCCTTCACCGTGACGCGCTTCACGGATCAACAAATCGCCGGCACGAAAGCCGAGCAGGAGCGCACGGTCGGCATCGTGCGCACGTCGAATCGCGGTGGTTACTACGTGGACATCTTCCGGTCGCACGGGGAGGGGGCGGGGCAGTTCCACGACTATGTGTTTCACCATGTCGGCGATCGCGTGGAATGGCGCGGGGCGGGCGGCCCGCTGAAGATCACCCCGGCCCCGGAGCGCTTCAAGCCCGTGACCAAGACCAAGGACGTGTCCTACCTGTATCCAGGATGGCACTACTTCGATCAGGTGGGGTTGGCGTCACCGGCGGCGGGGACGCTGGTGGCGGACTTTTCCGCCGACCGGCTGGGCAAAGCCGGCGTCGGTGCGCGGCTCTATGTTCCGTCCGCGACCGGTCGGGAGTATGCCCAGGCGATGGCACCGACCACGTTTCAGGCCCCCGAGCCGTATCCCAAGGAGCCCACGCCCGTGGTGGTGATTCGCCAAAAAGGCGAGGCGTGGGACCGTCCCTTCGCCGCGATTTACGAGCCCTACACCGGCAAGGAGTCGATGGCGGGCATACGCGAGGTGAAGGCGCTGGAGGTGGACGGAAAATGGCAGGGTCTGGTCGTGAGCGGCGAGGGCGAGGCCGGCGCGTTTCGTCACTACCTGCTCATGCCCGCGCCCGAGCAGCCGGTGGTGAACGTCCGCGATTTGCAGCTCCGTTTTGAAGGGCGTTACGCGTGGATCTCCGTGGATGCGAAGGGCGAGCCGCAAGAGATCTATCTGGGGCAAGGCTCGGCGTTGCGGTATCGCGGCGTGACCTTGCGCAGCGAAGATGGGAAACCCTTTTCGGCCAAGGCGGAGAAAACCGCGCAAGGCTGGAAACTGACGTCGTCCGCCTCCGGTGGTCGGGTTGTGCTGAGCGAAACCCCCAAGATGTGACCGCGCGAAGCGGCCCAAAAGGATTTATGCATGATGTTATTCCAGTTGGTGCGTATTGGCCTCGGGTTATCCGGGTGTTGCTCGGATGCGGGCTTGGTCTGCTCGCGGCTTCCGGCACGGTGGCCGCCGAGCCACCCTCGGAGCGGCCCTCGATTTGGGTGACGGCAAACGACCGCGCGCCCATCTTGGAGAAGATCGAGAAACAGGCGTGGGCGCAGGCGCAATACGCCACCTTGCTGGAGCGCTCGGCCGAGCGCCGCGAGCGGCACCGCGCCGATCCGGACGCCTATCTGCGCGCGCTGCCTTGGAAGGAGTCGGAGAAGGGAGGCCACCCCGTATTGCCGCCCATCAACGCCAACATGGCCTCGGCCAAGCTCACCCCCGAGCAGAGTCTCAACCGCTCCGAGATGCAGACGATGTTGGCCAACGCGATCGACAACGCGGTGCTCTACTACCTCACCCAAGATCCGGCTTACGCGGCGGTGGGGGGCGACGTCTTGCAGGCCTTGGTGGGCATGCTGCGTGGCCTGACCCCGAGCGACTCGCCCACCAACGGCGGCTGGTTTTATCCCGGCGACCATCTCTACGAAGCCCGGATTTTGGGCGCGCAGTTGCCCATTCTCTACGACTTCGTCGCAACGTATCTTCGCCAGCCGGATGTGAAGGTTTGGGACCTGGCGACGCGCCGTCCCGTGCCCTTCGACTTCGCCGGTGCGCAGGAGGTGTTTCGCACCTACGCTCGCCTCGCGGTCGAGCACGGCAATTCCGACACGAACTGGCCGGTGCTGGAAATGCCCAGCCTCACGCATAACACGCTCGCCCTCGAAGATCCGAAGGAGCGCGCCCACTGGCTGGGCTATGTCACGCACGTGGAAACGGAACGCCAGTCGCCGATCAGCAAGATCGTGCGCGAACTCAGCGAGGCGGGCGGGGTGTGGCCGGAGTCGAATCAATACGCCAACGATGTGGCCGGCAAGACGACCTACATCGTGGCCTTGCTCAAGCGGCAGACCATGCCCTTGGAACTGCCCTCCGACATCGGGGCTGTCGCGCGTTCCATGGTGCGTTTGCGCGATTTCACCTTTCCCAATCAGGAACTGATTCGTTTCGGCGACGGCATGCGCCACAGCCGCCTGCCCATCACCCAAGTGGAGTTCGCCTACACCCTCGCGGCGCGCACGGGCGACCAGGCCGGCATGGCCGAGTTTGGCGGCGTGGTGCGCGAGGCCTTGGAAGACGGCTCCTACGATCGTGCCAAACTTGGTGCGATGCCGACCGGCGCGAACGTGTATCTCGCCCCGCTTTCTCTGCTCTGGTTCGAGCCCGAGATCCAGGTGCCGGCGCGGCTCACGCCGAAACCCAAAGTCACGGACCAACTGCCCTTCGCGGGCATCGTCTTGCAGCGCAATCTCGCGCCCGGCGGCAACGTGAAACACGCCCTGATGGCGGCGGTCCAGGGCGCTTCCTATGTGCACAGTCACGCTTCCGGCATGTCGCTCGAGCTCTACGGCGCGGGTCGCGTGCTGGCCACCAACGCCGGCAAGGGCACCTACCGCAGCGAGGAGCATGAAAACTATCGCCGCATCTTCGCCGCGCACAACGGGGTGATCGTCAACGGCGCCTCCACCACGGCGGGACGCTGGGCGAACCTCGGCATCGATACCGTTCGTCCCCTGACGCTCGAGCCCGCGTTCGGGGCGGAGGCGGTGTCGCCCCGCCACTCCTTCACCGTCACCGGCTTCACCGACCGGCAGCTTGGCGAGGGCGAGGCCGAGCAGGAGCGCACGGTGGGCATCGTGCGCACCTCGGACCTCGGCGGCTACTACGTGGATGTTTTCCGCTCCCGCGTGACCAAGGGCGACCGCGCCGACCAGTTTCACGACTATGTTTTCCACCATGTCGGTGACCGGGTGGAGTGGCGCGGCGCAAGCGGTCCGCTTGCCCTGACTCCCGCGCCCGAACGATTCAAACCCGTCTCCGGCACCAAGTGGGCGAACAACGGCACCTACCTGTATCCAGGATGGCACTACTTCCAGGATGCCAAGGTCGCGGTCTCGTCCGAAAAAACCGTGTTGGCCGATTTCTTTGCCGAAAAGATCGACGAGGCGGGCCTCGGACAGCGCCTGCACATGCCCTCCGGGCCCGGTCGTGAATACGCCCGCGCCTCCGCTCCGCACACCACCCAGTCTCCCGGCGACTACGCGACCAAGCGCACCCCGACCATCGTGGTCCGCCAAAAAGGCGAGGCCTGGGATCGCCCCTTCGCCGTCATCCACGAGCCCTACGCCGGCACGAGCAGCGCGGCCGGCATCCGCGAGGTCGTCGCTTTGGAGACCGACGGCCAATGGCATGGACTGGTGGTCGATGGCGAAGCGGCCAACGGAGCCTACCGCCACTACGTGCTCGTGCCCGAACCGGGCCAAGCGGTCGTGCGCGACCGGATGCGCGAACTCGAGTTTGCCGGCCGCTACGCCGTGATCTCGGTGGACGCCAACGGCGACCCCAAGGAAATCTATGTCGGCGAAGGCACCGCCCTGAGTTATCGCGGTGTCATGCTCAGTCGCAAAGACGGCAAAGCCCTCGCGGCCCACGTCGAGAAGACCGCCGAGGGTTGGAATCTCCGCACGCCTGATCGCGCCGCGGTTACCTTCACGGCACCCCCTGCCGCCCGATAAATAAATTCACTGCGCGGGGCTTGATCAACCCGTGGCCAAGGCGGCGGTCCATTTGGGTGGCTGTCTTGGCCGAGTTTTTTCGCCAGCGACGGGGCGTTTGGGGTTAGCTGCTTTTGCTCCGATCTATTCGGGCATGGCTGACAAAAACGTGTCGGCTTACCACTCGGCGCGGTGGTGAAATTGCAGAATCTGCGTGCACCGCCCTGCGGCCGGACAACCAGCCGAAGTCATGCGATGCGCCCCTGCCGTGACGCCAAAAAGACAAAAGAATACCGGTAGTGCCATGGCTTATGGCGGAGACGATGAAGTATTATGCGTCTCGGTTCGGCGCCCCATTCGAATCCACCCCGTTTTATTCCCCCCAAGGAATTTCCTACAGACGCAGTCTCTACCCCACCCGAGCCCGACGAGCCGATCGGCGTCGTATATTTTTAGCCCAAATGAAACACCCCAGCACTCGATTCGCAGCCCTTGTCGCAATCATCCCCTCTGTCGCCTTCGCCGGTGCCACCACCACGACGATTTTCAAGGATGCCGCCGACCTCGCCAACGTGACTCGCACCACGGGCACCAATGCCACGATCACCGTGGTAAACGGCACGAGCACCCCGGTGGCCTCCGCGCTTGATGGCGATGCGCTGCTTTTCTCCGACACCAGCACCTCCGTGCTTCCCACCGCAAATTACCAAGCGGGCTTCGGCGTGGCGGACGCGCTTAAGATTTCGTTCGACGTCAAGATCGCGAGCATCAGCAGCAACATCGTGTTCCGGATGGGGCCCACTGCAAGCGGTGCGGCCGCCGTATCTGTATCCACCCTTGGCGTCCAGTTGACTAATTCGGGAACCGCCGTCGCGGAGCAGGGGGCCACCGTGGGTAGCGGCACTGCGGCAAACATCTCCTACGCATCGTCCTATTCGACCGTGAATCGATTCAACGTGACGATTTTCTTCAACGACTCGGACACCGAGATGGATCTCACCGCCTACGACGGTCCCGCGGCGTTGGCCGCCAAGCAGTGGGCGTTATATGTGGATGGTGTGTCAAAGTCTGCCTCGCTGAGTGAGCGTTACGTGCATGTTTTGGACACGGATTTTGGTCTCACCTGGCGGGCCGGCACCAGCGCGGCGGGCAACAGCATAAATTTCCAGTTGGATAACCTCGCGGTTACCAACATCTCCGCCATTCCCGAGCCCTCCACCTACGCTGCGCTCCTCGGCTTGGGAACCTTGGGTTTTGCCACGCTGCGCCGTCGTCGCGCGGTTTGATTCGTCACTTTGGTGTCCTTGCTCCCGCTCACGTTCGTGAAGTGTCCCCGACTTCATTCAGGTAAAACCTTTCTCTTGGGCTTAACCGCCTGGGTGTCGGTTTTCCTGGGCGCGACGTGGAGCAAGGCCACCGATCTCGTGGTGGTCACCGACACCATGAGCCGGGCGTCGCGCACCGCCGCGCCCACCTCGGCTGGTGCGCAGTGGTTCATCATCGGGCCCGGCACCACCGTCAGCTATGCGCCAAATGCGCTCACGGTCAGCAACGGCGGCTCGGCCCAGTTTCTCGGTTACTTCACGCCTTCCGCCTCTCCAGTCAGCCTGAAGGTCGGGCAAAACGTCACCCTGACCTTCACGTTTTCGTTTACGGGTTCCCTGGGCACGACCACGGACGCGACGGCTTTTCGTATCGGGCTGTTCAACAGCGGCGGCTCGCGCATCAGCGGCGACATCACCAGTCTTTCGTCCTCTCTCTCATTCGAGGCCTATGGCGGATACGCGGCGATGATGTCGCCCACCACGTCCGGCCAGTCCTTGCGCAAGCGCGTGCCCTTGGCCGCCACGAACAAGAACAACCTCATCGGCACGACCAGCGGCGTTTATGGCGCGCCCCTCGTCTCCGGCCCCAGTCAGACTCTCGTCGCCGGGGTCAACTACACCGCGATCGTGAAGGCCGAGCGCACCTCGGCAGGAGTGCAATTTTCCATCTCCCTGTCCGGCGGTTCGCTCTCCAACTACACGCTCTCCCATGTCGACACTACGGACGGCGTGACCGTCTTCGACACCCTGGCCGTCGGCTGGTCCTCGGGACTGGTGGCGACGGGCGGCGGCGTGCGGGTGAACAACCTTACGGTCACGGCTACTCCCACCGTAAACCCTCCCGGCACCAACGATGCCGACCGTCCCTTTATCTGGGTGCGCCAGTCTGAGCGTGCGGCGATCCTCAATAAAATCTCCACCCAGAGCTGGGCCTTGAGCGCCTACAACACCCTCGTCAGCCGCGCCTCCGCCGATATCACGAGCCATCAAAACAACCGTGACGCCGAGCTGCGCGAATTGCCCGTCACCTGGACCACCACGCCGGCGCGCTTCAAGACCATCCCGACCTACTCCAGCTCGGAGGTGCGCACCCCGGCGGTGGCGAAGTTCGACTCCGCCCTCAACTGCGCGGTGCTGTATTACCTGACCAACGACGCGAAATACGCCCGCTACGCCGCCGACGTGCTGCACAACACGATCAAGACCCTTGTCCCGGTCGCGCCTTCCACCGAACTGGGCAACGGCGGCTGGATCATTCAGAACGACTTCTTGCTCGAGGCCCGCGCGCTCGGCACCCAGTTGCCCATCATCTACGATTTCGTGCGGCCCTTCCTCGCCACGAATCAGGTCTATGACGTGCAGACGGCCGGCATGGTGAATTTCAATTTCACCCAGGCGCAGACCGTATTCAGAACCTACTACGAGCTGGCGCGCGATCACGGCCAGCAGGAGTCGAACTGGTCCGCGCTGATGTCCACGAGCATGATGAACAACCTGCTCGCCTTGAACGACGCGACGGAGCGCGCGGCGGCCCTGCAGGTTTTTCTCCTCAACGGCACGAGCCGCCAGCGATCGCTCGACGAAGACTACATTCGCTACCCCGTCCCCGACAGTGTGTGGCCGGAGTCGTTGCAGTATGCGGTCGAGGTCGTCACGGTGCGCAGCACCCAGCTGGTGCTGCTCGATCGCTACGATTCTACGCTGAACCTTCTCAGGACCTACCCGAATTTTCCCGCCAGCCTGGAGCGCACGAGTTTCATGCGCTTCCCGAACGGCCAGCAGATCAGCTTCGGCGATGGCCCGAGAAACTCCCCCGGCGAGCCCTATTTCGAATACGAGTTGATCTATCGCCAGGCCAAGGACGCCGGCTTCTCCGATCTCGTGTCGCACTTCGGCGCGCGCATCGCGCGCGGCGTGCGCGATGGACGGCACAACCGCGCTTCGCTCCCCACCTATTCGGCCCTCGGCCTGCACAACGAGCCGCTGCAACTCCTGCTGTTCTCGCCGACCATCGCCGAGACGGCGGTCGATCAGGTGCTGCCCCGCACCGATACGCTGCCGTTTGCCGGCGTGGTGTTGCAGCGCAATCCGGCGCCGGTGGACAACACCCGCAATGGCTTGATGGCCTTCGTGGGCGGCGCGGGCTTTATCCACAGCCACGCCAGTGGCATGAGCATGGAGCTCTACGGCCTCGGCCAGGTGCTGGGCGCGAAGAGCGGGCGCACGACGTATGGTTCGGCGGAAAACGAGAACTACTACCGCGTCTTCGCCTCCAACAACACCGTGGTCGTGAACGGAGCCTCGCGAGGGCAGGGGGGCTGGAATGACATCGCGATCAACACCGTGCAGGTCGCGGCGATGGAGCCCGCCGTCGGCGCCGCCGGCGTGTCGCCCAATCATTCCTTCACCGTCAGCACGTTTTCCGATGACAAAGGCACCGGCGCCGAGGCCACCCAGCAGCGCACCGTGGCGATCGTGCGCACCTCGCCGACCACGGGCTACTACGTGGACATCTTCCGCTCGGACTCGTCGCTCGCGAACGAGTTTCACGACTACATCTACCGCAATGTGGGCGACACCGTGACGCTGCGCTCGGGCACCGCGCTTCTGCCGCTCACCAGCGCGCCGACCCGTTTCCAGACCGATATCGGTGACTCTCGCGACCAGCCCGGCTGGCGCTACTTCACCGAGACCGAGGTGTCCGCCGCGACGAGCGCCAACATCACCGCGCGCTTCGTCGCCACACGCGCCTCCGGCGATTGGAACATGACCATGTTCATGGCCGGCGCGAGCAACCGCGAATACGCCCGGGTGAAGTCGCCGGCCATCGTGGACGCACCTTCGCCCTTCGACGACCGCCTCGCCCCCGCCGTGGTCATCCGCCGCATCGGCAGCGCCTGGAACGAGCCCTTCGCCGCCGTGTTCGAGCCCCATGGCGGGACCGGCGAGACCAACACCGTGCGCGCGGTATCCAAACTCATCACCGCGAGCGTGGTGGTCGGGCTGAAGGTCGAGAGCGTGGTGGCGGGGCGCAACGTGGTGCAGTATGTGTTTTCCCCGCCCACCGCCGACGGCACCTATGACGACCCCTCCATCGGTCTCTCGTTCCGCGGTCGCTTCGCAGTCGCGAGCGATCACGGCGACGGCACCGGTTCGCTCTACCTCGGCGACGGTGCCAGCCTCGCCTTCAAGGGCTACACGCTCCGCTCCGCGACGACGGCCAACACCCAGGCGCATCTCGCCTTTGGCGGGAACTCGGCCCCGGTGCTGACGGGCAGCGCCGTGGTGGACGCGCCGCCGGCGCTCACGCCCTTGGAGAGATGGCGGCAGGCGCGCTTCGGCAGTTCCGCCAACTCGGGCGCCGGGGCGGACACGGCCGATCCCGACGCCGATGGCCAAGTCAATCTGAACGAATATCTGCTCGGCACCGACCCCCTCTCGCCCGGCTACGCGGCTCCCCTCTCTATGCGCGTCGTCGGCGCCAACTTGGAGCTCACCTTTCTCGCCCGTCGAGCCACCGGCACGGGCTACGAGAACCTCGTGCGCCGCTACGAAGTGCAGACCGGCACCACGCTCGCCAATCCGACCGTGTGGACCGGCCTGTCCGGCTACACCAGCGTGTCCGGCGCGGACAACGTGGTGACCGCGACCGTGCCGCTGGCCGGCGCCAGCGCGCGCTTTTACCGGCTGCGCGCCTGGCTCGAGACCGCGCCTTGATCCGAGCCGCGGGGCCATGCCCCGCGCGCGATCAACGGGCGGACGAGGACGGGTTTTTGCGGTGGGTGGAGGGCCCGCGTTGCAGAGGCAGGGGGCCATCTTGGGCGCGAAACTCCTTGGGCGACATGCCCACCATGCGGCGGAAAAGCTTGGAGAAATGGTAGGGGTCGTGGAAACCGCTCAGGCGGCCCACCTCGCCGATCGGCATGGTGGTGCTGAGCAGGAGATCCCGCGCCTCGCGTAGTTGCCGGTTCAATACATGTGACTTGGCCGAGACGTGCAGGTAGGTCTGGAATAGCTTCAGCACATGCGAACGGCTGCGTCCGATGATGTCCGCCAGCTGCTCGACGGTGGGCGAGTTCTGGTAGTTGTGCTCGATGTAGAGCAGCAGCCGGTTGAGCTCCTCGGGGCGGCGTTCGATGTTGGGCGCGGTGCTGGCCATGCGCCGGTGCAGTTCGCCCCAGATCATGACGCCGAGGGCGCGCCCCTCCGCCTCGCTGCGATCGGAATCGCGGAACCACGTCGTGGTGTAGTTGATCAGCCGGGCCAGCGCCCCCTCGGTCTCGATGCGATAGCGGGACACGCCGGTGATGCCGGCGATGGGCAGATCGCGCCGATCCGGGGTGTCGAAGTCGGGCTCGTTCCGCTCGTGGGGCACGTTGGGCGTCCAGACCGAGCCCGGCCTGATCCAGGGCACGAGGTGGACGTGGGCGGTGAACATGGGCTCGCGCGCGCTGGCGAAATACTCGATGCGCCGGTTCCACGGCAGCACATAGAGATCGTGCGGCTCCAGGCTGTAGTCCTGCCCGTTGATGCGCACCGTGCCGCGACCGCTTTTGCACCAGAACAGGCCGCGGCTCTGCACGCAGCCGTTCACATGCGTCTGGCCGCCGGCAAATTGGAATTCACCCGCTCGGCAGACGGCGGGGGCGATGGCTTCGGCGGGCTGGGGCAGGGGGGCGGCGCGGCGGGGCATCTTTATGCAAAAAGACAAATTGTTACCCGCTTGTCCATGGTATAACGAGAGGAGGGCGTGCTAGGATGATCAACGTCTCTAATCTTTTAGATAACATCCCCTGGTTTCGCCCCCGACCGCCACCCCGCCATGTCTTTCATGACCGACTCGCCCTTCGACGGGGCCGCCCGACCCAACATTCTGTTCGTCATGACCGATCAGCAGCGCTTCGACACCATCGCGGCGCTCGGGGCTTTGCACGCCCGCACGCCCAATCTCGACCGGCTCGTCGCGCGGGGCTTCAGCTGCACCAACGCCTACTCGACCTGTCCGGTCTGCGTGCCCGCGCGCTACAGCATCATGACCGGTTGCGAGCCTTCCCAAACCGGCTGGTTCGGCAACTGGCAGGCCGCGCCTGATGTGCGCGGACGGTGCGGCGCCTACTTGGCCGAGACCATGGCCGCCGCCGGCTATCGCACCTGGGGCTTGGGCAAGTTTCACACTTTTCCGCGCCACGAGCCGCTGGGCTTTGAGGTGCACGAGTATTCCGAGGAGCTTTGGGAGGATGAGAAGACCTTCCGCGAGGACGACTATGTGGCCTGGCTGCGCGAGCGTGCGCCGGCGTTTTCGCATCTGGAGCAGGTCCACGGCGAGCGCACCGACATGTATTACGCGCCGCAGACGCGGGCCCAGCCCGCCGAGCTGTGCGGCGAGGCCTGGCTGGCCGGTCGCGCCTGCGAGGAGATTTCCCGCAAGGATGTCCGGCCCTACTTTGGATTTGTCTCGTTCGTGCAGCCGCATCCGCCGATCGCGCCGCCCATCCCCTACAATCGCATGTTTGATCCAGACGCGATGCCGGACCCCGTGCTTGGCGATCCCGAGATCGACGCGGCCGACGATTACCTGGGTTGGATGAACCACGCCATCTACGCCGAGGATATCTCCAACGCCCAGGCCCGCCAGCTCCGCGCCCGCTACGCCGGCGCGATCACGTTTATCGACGACTGCGTCGGACGCATCCTCGACGCGGTCGAGGCGCGCGGCGATGCCGCCAACACCTTGATCTGCTTCTTCGCTGACCACGGCGACCACATGGGCGATCACCGGGCGTGGCAAAAAGAGAGCTTCTTCGAGGCCTCGTGTCGGGTGCCCATGCTAGTGAGTTGGCCGCGCCGCTGGGCGGGCGGACAACGCTGGTCCGCGCCCGTGACCCTGACCGACCTTTTCGCCCTCGCCACCGCGGCGGGCACCGGCGCGGCCGAGCTGCGCGATGGTCACGATCTCGTGCGCTCCCTCGATACCGGCGTCAGCGAGCGTCGCGACTGCGTGGGTATGTTCGGTATTCCCGGCACGCGGCACTTCAAGGCCATGCTCCGCCAGGGTGACTGGAAATACCTCTGGCTGGCCAACGGCGGCCGGCAGCTTTTGTTCAACGTCGCGGAGAATCCGCAGGAGTCGCGGTGCTACGCCGCGTCCCGCCCCGAGGTCGCGGCCTCGTTTCGTGCGCGCCTCGTCGCCCACCTCAGCTCGCGCGAGCGCACCTTGCCCGCGCTCGAGCAAGGCGACCTGCGCGCCTTGCCGTTCGCGCCTTTCCCGCGCGAACGCATCAAGCAGTTTGCCCGGGGCGTCACCGATTACGGGCAGGGCCCGGTCGGCGATGCGGTCTCGTTCTCCGGCCGCACCAAGTCTCATCACTTGGCCTCGGACGGCGGACTGGCCGCCACGCGCTGAGCCGTCCCGCTCCGTTCCTGCGAGTCCTCGTCGAGCCGCGTGCGGTGCGCGTCCGCCGGCGTGATCGCCTTGCCCAGTAGTCTTTCAACCGGCCGCGATCCCACGGCGCCGGACGGTTGGCCCGCATCTTTCCTACATGACCATCGAATACCTGACCCTCGGGGTCTATTTCACCCTCCTGCTTGTGCTCGGCGCGGTGTTCGCGCGCTTCAATAAAAACCTTAGCGACTTCTCGCGCGGCGGGTCGCGTCTGACCTGGTGGATGGTGGGCATGAGCAACCTCATGGCCGGCATCAGCGCATTCACGTTCACCGGCAACGGCTCGTCGGCTTTCGAGGCCGGTCCGTCGATGCTCGTCATCTACCTCGCCAACGTGCTCGGGCATCTGGCGGGCTGGTTGTATTTGGCCCACCGATACAGACAGACCCGCGCCTACACCACGGCGGACATCGTGCGCGAGCGCTTCGGCGGAAGGGCGGAGCAATTCGGCGTGTATGTGGGCCTGCTGCTCGGGCCGGTGGGCGCGTCCATCCAGCTGTGGGCCCTGGCGGTGTTTGTGAGCGCGGTCTTCGGCTTTCCGATCATGCTTACGATCATCACCATCGGAGTGATCACGGTTTTCTACTCCGCCTCGGGCGGAGCGTGGGCGGTGGTCGCGACGGATTTCGTGCAGGGCGTGGTGCTGTTTGGCATCACCCTGCTGATCGCGGTGCTGGCGTGGTTTGCGGTCGGCGGATGGGACGGCTTTGTCGCCGGCTGGCAGTCGGCCGGCATCGCCGAGGATTTCGTTTTCTTCAAGGAACCGGGCCAGTTTTCCGGCGACCGCTACACCTGGCAGTGGGCGGCGGTGATCTTCACCATGTCGTTCATCAGCCAGACCAACATGGCCTCGGCCAACCGCTACCTCTCGGTCAAGGACGGTCGCGAGGCGCGCAAGGCGGCCCTCTTCTCCATGGTGCTCATGGCGGTGGGCACGGCGGTGTGGTTCCTGCCGCCCATGGTGGCGCGCATGCTCTACGAGGCCCAGGTGATGGAGTCGGGCATCAAGGATCCCGCCACCACCGCCTACGCGGTCGCGGCGAGGAATCTTTTGCCCAACGGACTCATGGGCGTGCTCATCGCCGCCATGTTTGCCGCGACCATGAGCAGCATGGACACGGGGTTGAACAATCAGACCTCGGTTATCGTGCGCAACCTGCTGCCTCGTCTCCGCGAACTGCTGAAGCTGCCGCCCCTGCGGGAGGAGCGTCAGCTGCGCCTCTGCCGCATCATCAGCGTGGCGCTGGGCGTGGTGATCATCGGCTATGCCCTGCTGTTCTCCTTGCAGGACAAGATCGTGCTTTTCGACGCCTACCTGACCATTGGTTCGGTGGTCGGCGTGCCGATGGCGTTGCCGCTGTTGGTGGGTGTGATCTTCCGCCGTCTGCCCTCGTGGAGCTACTTCGTGATCATGGGCTCCGCGCTCGTCCCCTCGATCTATTCGCTGATTGATGGCGCGCAGGGCGGCGCGGCCTGGACCATCCAGGCGCGCAGCTTCTGGGTGTTGATGTTTGGCCTGACGGGCACGGTGGTCTCGCTCGCCCTGGTGCGGCTGAGCACCGACGAGTCTCGGGAGAGGGTGCGGGGCTTTTTCGAAAAAATGGAGACGCCGGTGGATTTCGAAAACGAGATCGGCCAGGCCAATGACCACACACAGGCGGTGTTGCTCGGCCGCTCGGTCTCGGTGATGGGCGTGTTGATGTTTGCGTTTCTCCTCATGCCCAACGCCGCCGGCGGCCGTTGGCAGATCGTGGGTCTGGCAGGCTTTACTCTGCTCGTCGGTGCGGTGCTCTGGCTCTACGGGGTCAGGGGGAATCGCGCCCGTCGTCAGCGCGCTGCGTCGCAAGAATGAATCCTCGCATGTTTGTTCTGGCGAACCGCGCGTTTCGCTAGGCCTGCGTCGTATAGTTAATCAATAAACCCCGGCATTACTGCCGTCCGCTTTTCCGACCATGCATCGTTCCCTGACTCTCCTTGGCTGTTTGTTCACTTTTGTTCCTCTGGCTTGGGGCGATGCGTCGGACGCTTTGCCCCAATTGCCGCCGCATCCCCGCCTGCTGGCCAACGCGGCCGACTGGGAGCGACTCAAGGCGCGAATCGCGGCCGAGGCGGACTTGGCTGCCTACCATGCCGCGCTGATCGACGAGGCGCGGCGCATGATGCCCGCCGCTCCCATGGAACGCGTTATGAACGGGCGGCGCTTGTTGCACACCACGCGCGAGGTGCTTCGCCGGGTGATGCTTTGGAGCTACGCGTGGCGCACGACCGGCGAGGCGGACTTCGCGCGGCGCGCCGAGCAGGAGATGCTCGCGGCGGCGCGATTCACCGACTGGAATCCCACTCACTTTCTCGATGTGGGCGAGGCGACGGCCGGGTTGGCGCTGGGCTACGATTGGCTGCACGAAGCGCTCACGCCCGAAGGTCGCACCGTGATCGCCACCGCGATTCTGGAAAAGGGGCTGCGTCTCGGTCTCGATTCGGAGTCGACGAATAACCATTGGCAAAAGACGGAGAACAACTGGAACCAAGTCTGTTTCGGGGGGCTCACGCTGGGCGCCTTGGCGGTGGGCGAAGTGTTCCCCGCCGAGGCGGCGCAAACGCTCGCCCTGGCGCGCGCGCGGATCGGCAATGGGCTCAAGCCCTACGCTCCGGATGGCGTGTATCCGGAGGGCCCGGGCTACTGGGCCTACGGCACCACCTACCAGGTGGTCATGATCGCGGCGCTGGAATCGGTGCTCTGCACCGATTGGGGCATGAAGGCCGCCACGGGCTTTTTGCCCAGCGCGGGCGCCTATTTGCAGACCCTCGCGCCGTCCGGCCGCGCCTACAATTTCGCCGACGCGCGAGACATCGTGCACTCCGAGCCGGCGGTGTTGTGGTTCGCCCGCGAACTGTCCGACCCCTGGCTGGCGGCCGACACGTTGCGGCAGTTTGCGCGGCCGGACCATCTCGCGGCGTTCGTGAAGTTCAATCGCATGACGCCGCTGGCCGCCCTGTGGTGGCCTCCGGCTGACCGGGGCGCGTCCTCGCCGAGTCTGCCGCTCGACTGGTATGGCCGGGGCAAGAATCCCGTGGTCGTTTTCCGCGAGGCCTGGGACGATCCCCTGGCCGGTTACCTCGCCGCCAAGGGCGGGGCGGGGGAGCTGGGGCACGCGCACATGGACGCGGGCTCCTTCGTCTACGAGGCGGATGGCGTGCGCTGGGCGGTCGACCTCGGGATGCAGGGTTACGAATCGCTCGAGGCGAAAGGCTTTCGCCTGTCGGATCGCGGACAGGACGGGCAGCGGTGGAAAGTGTATCGGCTAAACAACTACAGCCACAACACCCTGACGATCGACGGCGCGCTGCACCGCGTGGACGGCCACGCCAAGGTGGAGTGTTTTTCCGGCGACACCGGAAATCGGTTGGCCGTGCTGGATATGAGCCCGGTTTTCGCCGGACAGGCCGGGGCGGTGCGGCGAGGTTTCCGCATCCGGCCGGAGCACGGCTTCGTGGTGCAGGACGAGATCGACGGCCTCGCGGCCGGCCAGGTGGTGCGCTGGCAAATGGCGACCGAGGCGACGGTCACGGTGGCGGGCGACACCGCGACCCTCACCCAGGCGGGGCGCACCGTGACCTTGCGAGTTCTGGCTCCGGCGGGCGCGTCCTTCACGGTCGGTCCCGCCGCGCCGGCCCCGAACGATTACGATCAAGCCAATCCCGGCGTGAGTCTGGTGGGATGCGAAGTCGCCGCGAAAGGTGGTTCGCGCCTCACGCTCGCGGTCGAAGTTTCGCCGGGCGAGGGTTTGCAAACGCCGTCCGCAGTTCGGCCTCTGGCGGAGTGGTGAAGCCGGTGATCCCGCTCCGCCGGCCCACGACTGAGGATGGGCTTTGCGGGCGGCGGGCTGCCAGGGCTCGTGGTTTCGCGAAGGCGCGGACTACCCGGCCTTGGTTTGCGAGCCATCGGTCGATGATTTCGCGACGTCTTCGGCGACGCGCATGATGTAGGCGGCGAAATCAGGATCTTCGCCGCGGAGCAGCGTGGGCAGGGCGGCGCGAAAATCGGGACGGCGGCACCATTCGCACATGTAGTCGTGCCAGGAGGCCCAGAGGCGGGCCTCGTCCTTGTCCATGTCGTCCTCGTAAACGAGGATGTAGGCGCGCTCGAAAAGGGAGACCAGGATGTCGAAAAGCACCTGGCGGCGCTCCTCCTGCTCTGGCGTGAGCGGCGCGCTCGGCGTGGTGCGGGTGGTGAGTTGCAGGTCGGCGTTTTTCAGGACCACGCCGAGGAATTCGGCGTATTGGTCGGTGAGGCGGACGTAGACTTCTTCCTCCTCGTTTTTGCGCTCCTTGCGCTGGTCGCGCAGGTAGACGTAGATGCCGAAGGGTAGACCGATGACGGTGACGAGGTAGCTGAGGGCTTCTAGCTGCTCGAGGAACGTCATGCCACCAGACTAGCGGGCCGCGCGGCGCGGTCAACCGGGCTCGCGGCGGGAGGCATGGCGCCGCGCATGTCGCCGGTGGCGAGGAAGCGGCGGTGGAAGGCGAAGGCGTGGTCGAAATCGAAGGGCTCGTGGCCCTCGCGGCAGAGGGCGAGGTAGCGGTGCAGCTCGGGGCGGAAGTCGGGGTGGGCGCAGCGCTCGATGATGGTCTCGGCGCGCTGGCGCGGATCGAGGCGGCGCAGGTCGGCCACGCCGTGCTCGGTGACGATGACCTGCACGGAGTGCTCGCTGTGGTCGGCGTGGGCGACTAGCGGCACGAGGGTGCTGATCTTGCCGCCCTTCTGGAGCGAGGGACAGGTGAAGAGCGACAGGTGGGCGTTGCGGGTGAAGTCGCCCGAGCCGCCGATACCGTTCATCATGTTTTTGCCAAAAAGGTGGGTGCTGTTGATGTTGCCCTGCAGGTCGGCCTCGATGGCCGTATTCACGGAGATGATACCGAGACGGCGCACCACCTCGGGGTGGTTGCTGATCTCCTGCGGGCGGAGGACGAGGCGGGAGCGCAGGGAGGGCAGGTCGGCGTAGAGCTCGCGCAGGGCGGGCGGGCTGAGGGTGAGGGAGCAGCCGCTGGCGAACTTGAGCTTGCCGGCGCGGAGCAGGGCCAGGGTGGCGTCCTGCAGGACCTCGGAATACATGCTGAAGCGCGGGATGTCGGGGTGGGCGCCGAGGGCGCCGAGCACGGCGTTGGCGATGTCGCCCACGCCGGATTGCAGGGGGAGAAACTCGGT
>JALOTV010000196.1 GCA_025457685.1 Opitutaceae bacterium | reverse complement strand
CAGAGCTCCACCATGGACAACCACTCCATCCTGGTGGACTCCGCGACTTTCGCGACCCTCCGCGACCGCCCCTCCGCCCGCGTGCTCGGCGGAACCTGCGGCTATCGCACCATGATCCAGGCCCTCGACGCCGCGCCTCCCGGCGCGGACACCCTGTTGGTGGACTACTTCCCCAACCTGCTGGAGCAGGTCGAGCTGCTCACCCGCCTCGGCAAGCTCCCCCTGCGCCGCCTCGTTTTCCGCCGCCCGTCCCGCTCGCACGGCTTCTTCTTCTCCAGCAACGCCCACGCCCGCCTCGACGCCTTCGATGCGCTGGGCATCAAGGTCTACTGGTTCAACCCCGAGCTCGGCGACCTCTACCTCCACGTTTACAAAAAGAACCACGGCTTCTTCGTTCGCGAGGAGGTAGCCAAACGTTTCCAAGAATCCACCATCCTCGCGTTCTACGGCAGCGCCGTCGGCCTCAATAACGACCAGACCTCGCGCATCTCGGCGCTGATCGACCAGCTCGCCGGTTTCATGGGCCCCAACGTCGGCGTGCTCACCGGCGGTGGTGGCGGCGTAATGCGACTCGCCACCGACCAAGCCCGCGAGAAGGGCGCCCTCACCGGCGCTTGTTTCCTCGAGCTCGAAGCCCAGCCGCCAGAGCTCGGCGTGGATTTTTTCAACACCTTCCAGGAGACCTCCCGTCACTTCCGCCAAAAGTGGTTCGAGGTCGCCGATTTTTGCATCTTCAACGTCGGAGGCGTCGGCACCCTCGAGGAAATCGGTATCGAGCTCTGCAACCTCAAGCTCGGCATCCGCCCGCGCGTGCCCTACGTTTTCCTCGATCGCGCCTACTTCGCCTCCCTGCGCAGCCAGATCGAGCACATGGTCGCCGACAAACGCGCCCCCGCCTGGATGCTCGACTACCTGCTCTTCACCGACGATCCAGCCGAGGTCCTGCGCTTCTACCGCCGCACCCTCCAGGTCCTTTGATCGGTCCCGAGTCATCACTTCCTTTCTTCGAGCGACTTGCCAACCCGCGCCTCGGCGCCCACGTTCCGCCCACGATGCATTTCTCCAACCTGCACACCGGTCTTAAAGAGCCCCTCGCCCCTCGCGCCGACGACGATGATGACGAGGACAAGGAAGACGAAAAGGCGGACGCCGCGGTGAAGAAAGACGCCGCTCCGCTCGCCGCCCGCATCCAAAACAAGTTCATCGAGCAGCGGAAAATCTTCCTTTGGGGCCCCGTCACCGACGCCTCCGCCAAGGACATCACCGAGAAGCTCCTCTATCTCGAGGCGAACGATCCCGGCAAAGAGATACACTTCTACATCAATACTCCCGGTGGCTCCATCACCGCAGGCATGGCCGTATATGACACGATGCAGCTCATCAGCTCGCCCATCAACGTGATCGTCACCGGCATGGCAGCCTCGATGGGCTCCATCCTCCTCAGCGGCGCGCCCAAGGGCCGTCGTTATGTCTTCCCCCACGCTCGGGTGATGATTCACCAGCCGCTAATCAGCGGCCGTTTTGTCGGCCCCGCGACCGACATCAACATCCAGGCCCAGGAGATGGAAAAACTCCGCCTGGAGCTAAACGGCATCCTCGCCCGCGCCTCGGGCCAACCGCTCGAGCGCATCAACCAAGACACCGACCGCGACTTCTATCTCAACGCCGAGGAAACCATCGCCTACGGCCTGGCGGACAAGATCGTCGAAAAACTCTGAGCCTGATGAGGCATTCACGGCGTCACGTCATCTACGCGCCGCCCACCTGAATCCCAGCCACGCAAAAGGCCGCATCCTTCTCGGATGCGGCCTTTTTGTTTGCCCAGCTCGACGCAGCCGATTCACGCCTCAGCGCCCCGCTCGCGCCAGCTCCACCGCCCGCGCGTAGTTGGCGCGGAAAATTCCGCCCAACTCCCGCGCCAGCTTTAGCTCCACGGTCTTATCCTTGTTGCGCAGCGCCGCTTTGATCACGCCCTGCGCCGCCTCATAATCGACCGCCGAGAGATCGTGCAACGCGGCCATCGCCTCGGGCGGACGCCCCGCCTCGTTCACCACCCGCCAGGCCGCCACCAGCTCGGGGTGCGTGTCGAGGCACATCACACGAAGGATGAAGCGCAGCTCGCCGAACAATCCCGCCGTCCACTCCGGACGATAGACGAGGGGATTTTCCAGGGAATAAGGGTTCTCTTCCGGATCGCTGCGGCGCTCCGCCACTCCCGGCTCCTCGTAGGAATCACGCCGCACCGGCAGCCGGCGCAACGCGTAGTGCTCGGGGCCGCCATCCGTGCCGGGGCGCTGATTCCACAGCCGCTGCCCCTCGGGCGACATCACGAAATCAACAAACGCCTTGGCTCCCCGCGGATTTGGCGCGCCGCGCAACATACCGATCGGGTCAACGGAAAACACCGTGCCTCCGGGCGGAGAAACATACGTCACCCGATCGCTTCCGGATCGTCGGACCAACGCCTCGGACTGCTGACGTCCGTAAAAGTCGATGCACATGCCGACCGCGCAGTTACCCGCCGCCACATCGATCGGCACCTTCTGCGCGCTGTCGGTGAAGTAGCGGGCGTTGGCCGCGATGGATTGCAGCAGCTTCAAACCCTCCGTCCAACCCGCCGCCACCGCTTCCTGCTCGGCCGCCTTGCGGGCCTCCTCGCTCGCGAAACGCGCCGTGGCCAGTCGTTCGCCCACGACGCGGTGGATTTGCTGCTGCACCACGTTTTCGAAGGCCTTGTTCATCGAGCCGCTCTTCGTCGGATCGGCCAGCGCCACCTGACCGATGTAGCGCGGATCGGCGAGATCCGCCCAGGCGCGGGGCGAGGGCGTGCCCAGCCGGGCGATCGCGTCGCGGTTATAGACGATGCCGAAAGAACTCAGCACCGCGCCCGTCCAGCGGCCCTCCGCATCGCGATAATCGTCGCCCGCATGTTTGAGCGGCACGATCTCCTCGGTCATCCAATCCGGCGTCTCCTCGCCCGCCTCGCGAAGGGGCACCAGGCGGCCGGCCCTCGCCTGCGTGATAAAATCGTAGGTGCCGCCGCCGAAAAACAGGTCGATGCCGGAGCCGACGTTCGACGCCAGAAACGCCGCGCGCGCCGCCTTGGCCGTCTCCGATGCATCCGCCGGCAGGCGACCGTTCGCGAAGGCCCCCAGCACCTCCGCGCTCCAAGGCCGACCCAGTTCGCCGGTCCAGTGGTTCTGGAACGAGGCGATGTATTCACCTTCCAGATACCGGTTGATCTCGCTCGTGCCGCCGATCAGGCGCCAGTCCATGCGCACCTCGCGGCCGGTGCGCTCGCGATACCAGCGGCGGAAACCCAGCTCAAACTCGTGACGGATCGCCTCGTTGTGCGGGGAGATGATGACGACTGTCTCGTCCGACCGCGCCGCCGCCATCGCGTCCGGCGCGGGACGAAAGATGAACGGCAGCGCCAGAACGACGGCGAGCAGACCAAGCAAAAATGCGTTTCGGATCATGGTGTTAGGCTGCTTAGGGCCGACTAGCGCTCCAACACCACCACGTCCTGGGCGTCCGCCACCGCGTGGAGTTCTCCCGCGCCGGCCGAGGCCAGGTGCCGCGGATTGAGCTCATACACCTTGAGCGACTCGCCCCCGGCCGCCGGCACGAAGCCATACTGCGCCACCTCGCCGAGATAGACGGACTCGCCTATCTTGCCGCGCACGCTGTTGATCGTCGCCGGCTCGTCACGCAGCGTCCAGCACTCGGGCCGGATCGAGAGCGTCACCGCCGCGCCAATCGCGGGCTTGGCCGCCGGGTCGCCCAGCACGCCCACGAAGCGCCCGAGGTGCGTCTCCACCTCGGCCTCGCGTCCGCGCAGCCCGGCCAGCTTGCCTTCGATAAAATCGGTCTCGCCGATGAAATGTGCCACCGTGCGGGCCACCGGCCGGGTGTAAACTTCGCGCGGCGTGCCCACCTGGAGGATGTAGCCGCCATCGAGGATCGCCATGCGATCCGCGATCGAAAGCGCCTCCTTTTGGTCGTGCGTGACGTAAACCGTCGTGAGTTTGAACTCCTTGCACACCCGTCGGATCTCGGCGCGCATTTCCAAGCGTAGCTTGGCGTCGAGGTTGCTCAGCGGCTCGTCGAGCAACAGGCAACGCGGCCGGATCACCAAGGCGCGCGCCAACGCCACGCGCTGTTGTTGACCGCCGGAAAGCTGGTTGGGTTTGCGCTCTGCGTAGGTCTCCATCCGCACCGACGCCAGCGCCTCCTTCACCCGCCGATCAATCTCCGGTTTGGCCACCTTTCGCTCCACCAGGCCGAAGGCCACGTTCTCCGCCACCGTCATATGCGGCCACAACGCATAGCTCTGAAACATCATGCCCGTGTTGCGCTTGTGAGGCTCCATGCGCGTGACGTCATCGGTGCCGAACTTGATCGTGCCCGCCTCCGGAATGTAGAAACCCGCTATGCTGCGCAGAAGAGTGGTTTTGCCGCAGCCGCTCGGGCCGAGCAAAAAAAACAACTCCCCGGCCTCGATGGTGAGATCCAGCCCGTGCAGGGCGGTGGTCTGGCCGAAGCGTTTGGTGAGTTGCGAGACGGTAATGGAGATCATGCGGGGGTTGGGCATCGGGACGATGTGCCCACGCGTCAGCAAGCGCCACGCCCCGTGCGAGTCAAAATTTTTGCCTTCGCCCCGCATCCCGTCACCCGCGCGTCACGATACGCGCCCTTGCCAGACCTCGGTCGGCATCCAACGTGCTGAGCATCGCACCATGCCGCCCGTCGCACTCCAACCCGAGCCTTCCCCCTATCCCGCCCTCGAGAGCGTTCTCGTCTCCGAGGCCCAGATCAAAAAGCGCCTGAAGAAACTTGGCGCTGAAATCATGGCGCTCTACGGCCAGGAAGAGATTACCGTGGTCGCGGTCATCAACGGTGCCATCCTCTTCACCGCCGACTTGTTGCGTAACATCGACAACCCCATCCGCCTGGACTGCATCCGCATCTCCAGCTACCGCAACGACACCAAGTCCAACGGCAAACCCCAGGTGCTCGGCAACCTCTCCCTCGATCTCGCCAACCGCCACGTCCTGCTCATCGACGACATCCTCGACACCGGCAAAACTCTTTCGCTCATCGTTTCGATGATCCGCAAACTCGGTCCCGCCAGCGTGCGCACCTGCGTGCTGCTCGATAAACGCGGCCGCCGCGAGGTCGAGTTTGAGGCCGATCTGGTGGGTTTTCAGATTCCCGATAAATTTGTCGTCGGCTACGGCCTCGATTACGCCGAGCGCTACCGCAATCTTCCCTGCATCGGCGTGCTAAAGCCCCATCTGCAAAATCCCCCCGAGTGGGCCTAAACTGCCTGCCCGACGCGGATCGGCGGCATGTGCAGCGCCCTAGGCCCCGCCTAATTTCGCCTTACGCCGCCTCAAGCCGCCTCCGCCGTCACCCCGGCCATCAGCCGCATGAGCGCGGCTTCGGAAAACTCCTCCCGCGCCAGCTCGCCGGCCAGCCGCCCTTCCCGCATCACCAGGATGCGCCGGCACAGCCCGATCAGTTCGGGCAACTCGCTCGACACCACCAGCAATGCCTTGCCTTCGCAGGCCAGCTCGTCGAGCAGCGCATAGATCTCCGCCTTCGCGCCGACGTCCACGCCGCGCGTGGGCTCGTCGATGAGCAAAACGTCGCACTCCCGCGCAAGCCACTTGGCCAGCGCCACCTTCTGCTGATTGCCGCCCGACAGTCCGCCGACGAGCGTCTCCAGCGAGGGCGCCTTCACCCGTAGTCGCGCCTGATACCGGGCGGTCAACGCACGCTCCACACCGCGCCGCACCCAGCCGAGGCGCGAGAGTCGGGACAGCGAGGCGAGCGCCATGTTTTCCCGGCAATTCAGCCCGAGGACCAAGCCCTGCCGCTTGCGGTCCTCGGGCAACATGCCGACTCCCGCCGCCAGCGCCGCCTCGATCGAGCGAGGCGCGAGCGCCCGGCCCTTGACCACCACCTCGCCTTCGGCCCGGTCATCGAGCCCGAAAATCGCCTGCAAAGTCTCGCTGCGCCCCGCGCCCACCAA
>JALOTV010000195.1 GCA_025457685.1 Opitutaceae bacterium | reverse complement strand
CAGGAGGGCGCGCCGGTGCTGTTGAAGGTGCCGGTGAGCTTTTGCGCGATGTGGGCGGACTTGCCCACGCCGGTGAAGACGAGTTTGCGGCCGGCGGCGATGGCGGCCTCGACCGCCCGGGCGACGGCCACGAAATCGGGCCCCAGGGCCTCGCGGGTGGCTTCGAGGGCGTCCTGCTCGATGCGCAGGGCGTGGCGGGCGCGTTTCAGGACGAAGGTGGAGTCGAGGGCCATTTAGGATTTGTGTCTGCGAGGGAGTCGCGAGACTTGGACTGTCGGTTTTTTCGTTCAACTCCCTTTTCCTTTTCCGGCCCTCGGGCCATTCCGTTCAGGTCTTTTAGCGCCATGCGCCGTCGTCTGTCGTCCGTCTTTCTCGTCACCGTTCTTGCCGTGCTCCCGTGGTTTCACCTCGGCTGCGGGCCGGCCGTGAACATGCCGTTCACCGCCGAGGTGGACGATCCCGATTACCGGCGCGGCAAGGAGCTGTTGCGCATGGGACGGGAGCAGGAGGCGCTGGCGCTTTTCCTCAAAGTCATCGACCAGCGCGGCGGCGCGGCGGCGGAGTCGCACCTCGAGGCCGGCATCCTTTACCAGAAACACATCAAGGACCCCATCGCCGCGATCTACCACTACCGGCGCTACCGCGAACTGCGGCCCAGCTCGGAGCAGGCGCGGCTGGTGTTGCAGAGCATCGAGGCGTGCATCCGCGAATTTGCCCGCACCCTGCCGGCCCAGCCGCTCGACAATCAGGTCGAGCGCACCGACCTGATCGACGCCCTCGACCAGATGCGGCGCGAAAACCTGGAGCTGAAGGAACAACTCGCGGAGGCGCGCGCGGCGGTGATCCGGACCACGCGACCGGCCGCGCCCGCGACAGCCGATTTCGGCATGGCCGCGCCCGCCCTGGAGCCTTCGCAGGGCGGCTTCGCGCTCGAGGAGCCCGGCGCGCCGGTCGAGTATGCCGCGCCCGTGGCGGTGACGCCCGTGGCGCCGCCCGCGCCCGTCGCCACGCCCCCGCCGGCCCCGAGCGTGCAGGCTCGCCCCGTGGTCGGCGTCACTCCGCCGGCCGCCGCGCCCACGAGCTTCCGCCGCCACGTGGTGAACAAAGGCGACACGCTGATGAGCATCTCGCTGCGCTACTACGGCAACCGCACCCGCTGGCGCGAGATCTACGCCGCGAACCGGGACGTGTTGCCCAGCGAGAGCGCGCTCAAGATCGGCATGGAGCTGAAGATTCCGCAGTAATCGCGCCGCCCGCGCCTTCTCTTCTCCGCGCCATGCCCACCACCTCGCGTCGCACCGCGGTGTTCACCGAATCGCTCATCCGCGAGATGTCGCGGGTGGCTGCGCGCCACGGCGCGATCAACCTCGCCCAAGGCTTTCCCGATGGCGACCCGCCGGCCGCGCTCGTGCAGGCCGCCAAGGAGGCGATGGACGCGGGCCGGCACCAATACGCCGTGACCTGGGGCGCGCCCGAACTTCGCGAGGCGCTGGCGGCCAAGCTCACGCGCCACATGCGCCTGCCGGTCGATCCCGCCTCGGAGTTGCTCGTCACCTGTGGCGGCACCGAGGCGATGATGGCGGCGATGATGACGGTCTGCGATCCGGGCGACCGCGTGGGCATGTTTTCGCCGTTTTATGAAAACTACAACGCCGACGCCATCCTCACCGGCGCCGAGGCGGTGCACGTGCGCTTGCGGCCGCCGCACTATGGCTTCGACCCCGCTGAACTGCGGGCGGCCTTCGCGATCGGCGGCGGGCTAAAGGCCTTTATCCTGTGCAATCCGTCCAACCCCTGCGGTCGTGTTTTCACCCGCGCTGAGCTTCTGCAAATCGCGGCGCTGGCCGAGGAGTTCGACACCTGGGTGATCACCGACGAGGTGTATGAGCACCTGGTCTTCGACGGGCGGGAACACGTTTACTTCGCGACCCTGCCGGGCATGGCGCGCCGCACGCTCTCGTGTTCCTCGCTTTCGAAGACCTTCGCCATCACCGGCTGGCGGCTCGGCTACGTGCACGCGCCCGCCGAGGTGATCGCGCAGGCGCGCAAGGTGCATGATTTTCTCACCATCGGGGCGGCCGCTCCTTTGCAGCATGCGGTCGTGACGGCGCTGGGCTGGGGGCCTGACTACTACGCGGGCCTCGCGACGGAGTATCAGGGCCGGCGCGACCTCCTGCTCGGCTACCTGGCGAAGACCGGCCTGGAATTTTCCACGCCGGAGGGCGCGTATTTCGTGATGCTGGACGTGTCGCCGCTGGGCTTCGCGAGCGACGTGGAGTGCTCGCACTGGATGGCGCGCGAGATCGGGGTGGCGCCGGTGCCGGGCTCGTCGTTTTTCCCGTATCCAGAAAACCGCTACGTGCGGCTCAACTTCGCCAAGGGCGCGCCGGTGCTGCACGCCGCCGGCGAGCGCCTGCTGCGGTTGCGCGACGGGCGCAAGTAGGCGGGGCGGGCGCGCCTGCGGTGCGGTCCGCCCGGTCAGCGGCGCAGCTGCGCGACGATGGCCGGATGGGCGTCGAGGTAGCGGGTGAGGCGCTCGAGGGCCTCCAGCGTCTCGCCGCTGATGTGGTGCTCCATGCCCTCGACGTCGCGGAAGATCACATCTTCCGGCAGCTCGAAAAAACGCAGCAACTGGGTGAGCAACTCGTGCCGGTGCGCGATGCGCGCGGCCACGGCCTCGCCCGCATCGGTGAGCACCATGCCGCGGTATTTCTCGTATTTCACCAGGCCATCCGCATCGAGGCGCTGCACCATGGTGGTGACGCTCGCTTGGGAGATTTTGAGTTCGGCGGCGATGTCCACCACGCGCGCATAGCCCTTGGTTTTGATCAGGGCGGCGATGCGCTCCAAGTAATCCTCTGCCGCCGCGCTGGTGGCGCGGGGCGAAGGCGGCGGAACCGCATCGGGGGAAGTGGGGGAGGTGGACTCGCTCACGAGGACAACCGGAGGGAAAAACGCGGCGGGTGGCGAGACTCGGAAACACAAAAGCCGCGATCCGAGATCGCGGCCGGTCGTGTCGGGAGGCGGGCCAAGTGCAGCCTGCGCGGGGAGCGTCGCTTACTTGGTGGCGCGTTCGGCCTTCAGCTTCTTCTCGCCGGCGACCACGACGCGAAACATCTGGATCGCCATCCAGAATACGCCGGTGACGCAGAGCGCGGTGGAGGCGCCGAAGAACACGATGTATTTCGTGTCGTTGGAGTGCACGTGGCCCTTCACCCAGCCAAACATGAAGAAAAAGAAGACCGCGCAGAGCACGAGATCGACCCCGATGGTGACCGGAGTGACGTGCTTCTGTTCGGCGGGCGCGTGGATGTTGTCGTTGGCGGGCGTGTGCGAGGCCATGTTGAGCGCAGATCAAAATGTCGGGCCGCGCTTGTCGAACGCGTTTTTCGATTCGGTGCAAAAGCTCCCGTCCGATCCGGTCCGGCGCGTATTCAAACGCAGCGCCCATTTTTTTGCGCAAAGCATGGATTTGAGGTCGGGCGGGGTGGGGTGGGGTGGAGGCGCACGGCGGGGCAAAACGTGCCCTAAGTGCAGGCTTCCCCGTCGTGTCCACGCGCCGGACGCGCGGAATCACAGGGCGGGGAAAAATCGATGATTTTTGAGCCCTTCATTAGGGCGTTGCATGGAGCCGCGCCGCGCGTCGTGTAGTGCAAGAAAAAAGGTATCAGAAAAAATCGCGTGAACTGAAGAGAACGATTTGACGCGGATAGCGTGCGTTCCCATCGGTTGTAGGCCTTTCAGTGATTTACCACTACCCGTAGTGGTGAACGGTGTGTTAATAACTTGCGGTATTTCCTGGTTGCTTGTCCTGTTTTCGGTGCTTCCTAAGCCTCGAATCGGGTGTGGGCGCCACGGATTTTTCCGCAGTTTGGCATCACCTCTGTCAGGCTACGTTTTCTCTCCTCCGTTTCCTCGTTTCCGCGCCTCCCGCTTCACGTTTCTCCTCTTTCTTCAATCTCACCCATCACCATGCAGAAATCCTTCACCGTCGGCTCCAAGACTTTCACCCTCGACCAGGACAAGGCCGAGGCGGCGTTCGCGGGCAAAAAGGTCATCAATGGTCACCAGACCATGTGCTTCAACCTGCTCCCCCTTAAGTATCAGTGGGCCTATGAGCTCTACCGCAAGATGAAGGCCAACCACTGGGAACCAGAGGACATCCCGATGGGCAAGGACATCGAGCAGTGGCGCGACACCACCCTCGTCACAGACGCCGAGCGCTGGATCATCCGCATGGGCATCGGTTACTTCTCCGCCGCCGAGGGCATCGTCGGCGACAACATCCAGCACGTCGTCCGCGAGCTCGTCACCGCTCCCGAGCTCAAGCTCGTCCTGGGCCGCCACGCCCACGAGGAGAACATCCACGCCGACTCGCTCCTCTACATGATCAGCTCCCTCGGCATCAACCCGCACGAGTGCGAGGCCATGTTCGAGGACGTGCCCACGATCGTCCGCAAAAACCAGTTCGTCACCCGCATCTCCCGCGATCTCCGCCGCGACATCGACCTCACCCAAGCGGAGAACAAGAAGCTGCTCGCGAAAAACATCTTCGTCTTCGGCCAGTGCATGGAGGGCACCCAGTTCTACGGGCTCTTCGGCATGATCCTCTCCCTCTATCGCCAGAACAAGTTCCGCGGCATCGGCGAGATGTTCCGCTACACCCTGCGCGACGAGAGCAACCACATCGAGGTCTTCCGCAATCTGTTCATGGACCTCGTCGAGGAGAACCACGAGATCTGGACCCCCGAGTTCAAGGCCGAGCTCCGCGAGACCATGCGCGAGGCCATCACCCTCGAGAAGGAGTTCATCCGCGACTGCCTGCCGGTCAACGCCGTCGGCCTCGCCGTCGATGAGTTTGTCACCTACATCGACTACATCGCCGACCGCCGCCTCGAAGGCGTGGGCCTCGAGCCTCTCTCCGTCGGCATCAAGAACCCCCTTCCCTGGCTCGCCGAGATGATGGACATCAAGAAGGAGCAAAACTTCTTCGAGGGTCGCGTCACCGAATACCAGAAAGCCTCCGCCCTCACCGACGGCGTCAAGGACGACGACCTCTGAGCCCGACGCCCGCCTCGCCAGGGAACGCCGAGCCGCAGCTTGGCCTTCCCTCTGTTTAGCCACGCCAAAAATTTTACGCATCCCATTTTTGGCACGATATTTGCAGAAAATTTATCGCGGCCCGCGCTCCAAACGCCGGGCCGCTTTTTGCCCGTTAGACCCCAAGCCCCGCCACACCACCTCAGCCACTCCCGCGCCCGCCGCGCACAGCCACCACGCCGCCCGATGAATCCCGTCCTCCAACAAGATCTCGCCCTCAAAAAAGCCACCCATACCCCGCGCGACCAGAAGCCCGCCTACGCCTGGCGCGACTGCATCCCCGCCGACACCGCGCTCCTGCCCGAGATCACCCTCCTCGCCCCCCTCGGCGAGACCCGCTTTGACCTCGGCGAGATCGCCGACTCCCTCGGCCAGGCTCTGGTCAACGTGCACCTCGCCCGCGGTGAGCAGGGCAACGTCTTCACCGCCGATTCCAAGGCCTTCGTCGGTCGCATTGTCAAGGAGGTCGCCGCCCACCTCGCCACCGAGGCCCAGCGCACCTCGCCCCTCCGCCTCTCCCTTAACGACCTCTACCACCTCCTCGAGCGCGTCCTCGTCGAGGCCAAGGCCTACGACGTCGCCAAGAGCCTCCTCCTCAACCGCGGCCGCAAGATCGCCACCGGCGCCGGCACCGCCACCTCCGTGCGCGTCATCCGCCGCAACAAGCAGGTCGTCCCCTACATCCCGCAAAAGGTCGAGGTCGCCGTCCGCAAGGCCCTCCTCTCCCTCCAGCTCGATTCCCGCCCCGCTGTCGCCATCACCGAGGCCGTCACCACCCGCGTCCTCTCGTCGAAGCAGGCCTTCATCCACATCGAGGAAGTCCAGGACATGGTGCAGGAAGAGCTCATGAAGTCCGGCCACTTCAAGGTCGCCGAGGCCTACATTCTCTACCGCGCCGCCCGCAACGAGGCCCGCGCCCACGACTCCTCCGCCGCCTCCGAAGCTCAGGTCTCAGGTCTCAGCCCTCAGCCTTCCGACTCCTCCTCCCAGCCCACCATGATCGTGGT
>JALOTV010000194.1 GCA_025457685.1 Opitutaceae bacterium | reverse complement strand
GCCGCTTGGCTGGATGCCCTGCTTCGCGGCCAACCCGCTCCGCTCAAGCCATGAGCGCCGCCTGCTGACGCGTGATCGAGTGCAGCAAGGGCCTGCCCGCCACCCAGCGCTCCAACTCGTCCAGCGCCATGGCCCCCATGCGCGCACACTCCGGTCCATAGGAGCCCGCGATATGCGGGGTCAGCACGACATTCGGTAGATCGAAAAGCGGCGAATCCGGGCACGGCGGCTCGGGATCGGTGACATCCAGCACGGCGGTGAGATCGGCACGCTCGCGCAACAGGGCGATCAACGCCGGCTCATCCAGCACGTCCCCGCGACTGGTGTTGATCAGGGTGGCTCCGGGTTTCAGGCGCGCGAGACGACGGGCGTTCAGCAGCCGCACCGTCTCGGGCATCTGCGGGACGTGCAAGCTCACCACGTCACTGGTCGACAACAGGTCGTCGAGCTCCATGCGGCGCACGCCCAGCCGATCAAAGACCTCGCGCGGCTGCATCGGATCCCAGGCCACCAACTCCATCGCAAACGGGCGCAACAACTCCGCCACCCGCTGCGCCACCCGCCCGAACGATACCAGCCCCACTCGGCTGCCGATCAAGCCCGGCACCAGCGGCTGATAGGTGTAGGCCGTGCGCCAGGCCTCGCGCGGCTCTCGCATGAAACGCCAGCCATGCTTCAGGCTGAAAATAATCTCGCCGACGCAGAACTCGGCGGTCGTCGCCGAATTGGCCGCGGCCGCCGTGCTCACCACGATGCCGCGATCCCACGCCTCATCCGTCATGAAGCCGCGCACCGAGCCCGCCGCATAAAACACCGCCTTCAGTCGCGGCGCGGAAGCCAGGAAGGCAGCGTCCAGCCGGGGCATGCCCCAGCCGCCGATCACCGCCTCGACTTCGCCCCACCTCGCCGCATCCATCGGGCCGTTGGGATTGATCACCTGGGCGAGCTTCGCCGCCCTCCGACGCTCGGCCTCGGGATACACCGCATCGGCGTGCAAAGGCCGGACCACGATCGCCGCCACCGGCCGCCCCTGCCCCACGGCCTCGTCATGCAGCGGTGCGACCGTCTGCGAGGTGCCATGGTCATAAATCGAGGGCGTGGGATTGGCGATCACGGGAAAAATTGATTGAGGGTGGTCTGGCGTTTCGCACGCGCGCGTGGCGATCCGATGGCGCGAGATTGCTCCGCAGCCGTCCCTCTGACGACGTGCCTAGATCTATACAGTATAACCCGGCGCGCCCGGGCTACTTTACTCTACACTAAACGAGACCTTGGGCCCGGCGTCGGCTCGCGCCAAAGCCATGCCGCGCTCCTGCGTCCCCATGCCTCGCGTGACTTCCCTTCGCCAGCTGGCCGACCAGCTTCAGCTTTCCCACGCCACGGTCTCCGCCGCCTTGGCCGGCAAATCCACCGTCAAACCCGCCACCCGCGATCGCGTGGTCGCGGCCGCCGAGGCCTTTGGCTATCGCGCCAATCCGCTGGCCAGCGCCCTCATGGGCGAACTGCGGCGCTCCCGCGGCGGCGTGTTCCGAGGCGTGCTCGGCCTCCTCGCTCCCTCCGCGTCCGCAATCGCCCACCCGAGCGCGGCCGCCATCGAGAAGGGCGCACGCGACCGCGCCGCCGAGACGGGATTTGAACTCGCGCAGATCCGCATCGACGCCCGCGATCCCGCCCCCGGACGTTTGGGCGCGATTTTGCACGCCCGGGGCATAGTCGGTGTCATCACCCTCCCCGGCATCTCGACCTCCCGGCTCGATGAGCTCGACTGGATGGATCTCTGCGGCGTGCACGCCGGACATGCCGGAGAGAATACCGCCCTGCATGTCGTCCAGGCCGACGACGCTGCGGCCATGCGCTTGATTTTCGCGCAACTACGCCACGCGGGCCGACGTCGACCGGCGCTCGTGCTGTCGGGCCATTCGGGTGCCGCGCATGTGATCACACAACACGCGGCCTACCTCAGCTGCCTCCTCGCCGACGCCTGCCGGGAGCAATGCCAACTTCCCGCGCCCCCGCTTCCGTTCTTCTTCGATCCCGGCCTGCCGCCTCCGCCCTCCGCGCTGGCAAACTGGCTGCGGGCGGGCGCGCACGATGCGGTCATCAGCGACACGCCCGTAGTTTGGGAATGGATACGCTCGGCCCCGGAGCTCAGGCGCGCGACCCAGGGATTTTGCCTGTTGGAACGCGAGCCGGGCGGCGGTCCATGCGGCGGCGTGGACCCGCGCCACGAACTGGTCGGTTCTCGCGCGGTCGACTTGCTGCGCGAACAGTTGCTGCGTCACGAGACCGGGCGTCCCGCCGTTCCGCTTACCACCCTCGTGCCTCCGTGCTGGGTGGCGAGTGACGAAATGCGCAACCCAGCCCCCGCGTCCGAGCACATCGCCGCCGCACTGCGGCACCAAAGCGAACTCGCCACGGCTTGAAACGCGTGGTTGCGAGACACGGATACGTCCACGACGGGGCTTGATCGTCCCCGCGATCTCACGAGGAACCTCGCGAGCATCTCCTTTCCGTAGTCTGCACGCGGTCCGTGTCCTTGTCCTCGCCACTATAAAAAACAGTGGCCCGGGTGAGATCACCCGGGCCATGGAACCAACTAGCAACGCTTGCGCGCTTAGTAGGATACTTCGAGTCGCAGGAAGCGGCGCGGCTGCGCGCTTGCCTGCACCGTGTCCTCGACCGTGACCGGACCTGCCGTGTTGGTGCCGCCGGTGCTGGTGAAGATCACCGTCGCGCCGGACCAGGCGTTCGTCAGCTCGTTCATGCCCTTGACGGTGTAGGTCAACGAGGGGTCGGCGATACGATTGAAGGTCAGGGTCAGCTTGCCGCCCGAGTGTCCGGCAACGGCCGCCGGACCGCCCTCGGCGACCAACGGATCGCTGCCGACCGCGTATTCGAGCAAGTTGGGACGTCCGTCCAGATCGGGATCCTCGCCATCGGCCGCGATCCCGCTGTTGGCGGTGGTGCCGAAGTTTTCAGAACGCCACTCCTCGACGGCGGTCAGCGCGGGCGTGCCGGAGGAGGTCACCACCAAGCTGCCCGCTCCCGCAAAGGCTCCCGACGCATGCGCCGAGGTGTAGGTGCCGGCGGGCTGGCGCACGCCGTTGAGGAACAGCGCGTCCACGGTGTCGGCGCCGTCAAAGGCCAGCTCCAGCACCGCGCCGGTGGCGATGCTCACGCTGGAGGCCTCGTTGGCCGCGTTCGCCGCGCCCAGGATTACCCTACCCGCCGAGATGGTGGTGTTGCCCGCATAGGCCGGAGCGGGCAGCGTGAGCGCGCCGGCGCCGATCTTGGTCAAGCCGCCTTGCCCGCTCAGCGTGGTGTTTGCGCCGAGCACGATGTTGCCGTTCGTGGCGGAGTCCGCGTGGAACGTTCCGCCTCCGGCGGCGAGGACCAGATTTACCCGGCCTTGGTTCGTGGCGGCCAATCCGGTCACCGTCAGGTTGGCGCCGGCGATGTTCCGCAGGGTGCCGCCATTGAACGTGAGGTTGCGCACGGTGTTGGTCCCGTAGGTCGCGCCGCTGCCGGTGATGGTGGTGGCTCGCAGCTCACCCGCGTTGAGATTGTAGTTCGCAGTCAGGTTGGGCGACTCGGTGTTGGCGTTAAAGCCGAGGTTCACCGTGGTGGCGGTCAAGGTGCCGCCGTTCTGATTGACCGTGCCGTTGAGCGTCGGCGCGCCGGTGGTGACGGCGGACGGATTGTTGTCGTTCATGCTCTTCGCCGCGATGGCCAGAGTGTCGGCCGTGATCGTGCCCGCGTCGAAGGTGACCACACCGGTGGCGCTGGTGCCGCCTGCATTGGCGAAATGCCGGGCGACGTAAAAGATCGTCGTCTGGATGTCCACCGTGCCGCCGGTGGTGTTGAGGATGCCGGTGCCGCCTTGGTTGCCGGAGTTTACCGCAGGCACGGAGACGCGCGCGGCGGGCCCGGTGCCACCCGCGCCGCGCACGGTGAGCGTCGGGTTGGTGAGGCCGGACTGGAAGGAGACGTTGCCGCTGCCTTGGAAGTTGCCGACCACGAACTCGGCGCTGACGTTGATGTTGTTCGTCTGGCCCAGGCCCACGAGGGTGTTTTGGCCCGCGAAGTTGCCGCCGCCACCGCCGAAGCGAACGCTGGCCGCGTCGAACTGATTAACTCCGGTCCGCGCCAAAAACACGGTGTTAACCACGTTGGCTCCGGTCGCGTTAATGCCGAGCGCGCGGGTGGGACCGTTGAAGGTGAAGTTGGTCAGCCCCGTGAGGTCGAGATTCGTGCGCGTGGCCACACCGGCCATATTCACGTCGGCACCGGGTTGGATCGTGAGCGTGCCCGTGCCGAGCACGACGCCGGGCGCATTCAACTGAATGCCCGCCATGGTCTGATCGAGGCCGCCAAGATCCAGGGTGCCGCCGGCACCGGTGAAATTAAGCGTGGAGGCCGAGGGGATCGCGCCGGCGATGGCCGGCCGCAGGGTGCCCTCAAAAATCGCGGTCTGGCCGGTATAGCCGTTGGCCGCGGTCAGTTCCAGCGTGCCCGGACCGGACTTGGCGAAACCGTAGCTGGGCGTGCTGACAAACGAGGTGAGCAGACCGTCGATCTGCACCGTGCCGGTCGCGTTGGTGGTATCGATGCCCACGAGCGTGCCGCCGGTGGGCTGGATGCTGGAATTGTTCAGCAGCTCGTCGAACTGGGATGGCGACCACTCGTCGACTCCGCCCATGCGCACGGTGAGCGCCGCGCCGCTGGCGACGGCCACGCGAACGGGCAGTTCACCCCCGCTCAGGGTGGGATCTTGATAGCCGGGCAGGCTGCCGGGCTTGGCCGCCACGAGCAGACCGGCGGAAACCGTGGTCACTCCACCGTAGGAATTGTTGCTCGTGAGAATGAGCGGCCCGGAGCCCGCCTTGGTCAACCCGCCGGGGCCGCCGATGTCGGATTGGATGGTGAGCGCGCCGGTGTAGGGCGAGGCGTTGCTGATCGTCGAGGCGGTGGTGGGACCCGCGAGCGTGATGGCGCGCGCCGCATCCAGCGTGATCGCGGCGTTCGTGCTCGGCTGCGCAAGCAAGGTGGCGCCACCGGCGATGGTCAGATCGTTGTCCGCCGCGCCGAGCGTGGCGTCCGACTGGATGCCGAGCGTGCCGCCCAGTATGCCGATGGGACCGGAGACGGAGTTGGGGGTGTTGTTGAACCGGAAGGTCAGCGTGCCGGGGCCGGTTTTGTTAAAGCCCTGCGTGCCGGCCACCGAGGCGAAGAAGAAAAGCGAACCGCCGGCCTGGGAAACGTTGATCGCGGGCGTGCCTGCGGACTGTTCGAGGCGAAGCACGTCGTCGGCGGTGTCGGCCTTGCCCATCGAGCTGCTGGCGCCGTAGACCACGTCGAGCGTGCCCACGGTATACGGGTAGGCGCCGCCGACATTGTCGATGAAAGGCACGGGGGCCAACGAAGCCGCTCCCGTCGCGGTCGCCGTCGGGCCGGAGAGCGTCACGGAGGGTGCCGTCGTGTAACCCGATCCCGGGTGGGTCACCACGATGGATGTCACCGCGCCGTCCGAGATCACGGCATATCCCGTCGCCCGGGTGCCACCCGCCGGAGCGGCGGCAAAGGTCACCGATGGGGGAGCGACGAAACCCGCGCCGGCCGCGCCGATGGTCACGCCGCTCACGCTTCCCCCCGTCAAGGCGGCCGTGGCGGTGGCGGGCGTGCCGGCCGTGGGCGCGCTCATCGTCACGGTGGGGGCCGCCGTGTAAACTCCGGGCGAGGTGATGTTGAATCCGACCACGCCGAGCGCGATGTGCGCCACTGCAGTGGCACCGCTGCCGCCACCGCCGCTGAGGGTCACGGTGGGCGCGGAGGTGAAACCGTAGCCCGGGATCTGCACCGTCACGCCGGTGACCTTGCCCGTCGCGCTGTCGATCACGGCGATACCCGAGGCGTTGACCGTCGCGCCGCCGCCCGAGAAGGTGACCGTCGGAGCGGACGTGTAGCCGGAGCCGCCGTTGGTCACGTTCACGATGACCACCCGATTCTCAAGACCGCATTGGGCACGCCGGCGGACCAGTTGGCGGAAGTGCCCCACTGCTGCCCGGCGACCGAGCCGTTAAACGTGGATTGGCCGAAAAGCCCGGACGCGGGCAAAGCGGCGATGGCAGAGAGAAGAGCGGCGCGCGAAGCGCGGCCAAGGGCTGGGTATGGTAGCTTCATGAGGGGTTGGGAGAAATTCAGCGATTTGATGGGGGAATGATTCGGTTCTCCAAGGCACGGAGCCTGGCACGACAAGGGCACGACAAGGAGTCGGCTAAAGAACTCGAACGGGGTAACGCGACAAACGCTGACAGGCCTGTCGGCGAACACCACCCGCCGCTTGGTATACAGTATATTGAAAATCAATTCACGAGACCGACGGCCCTCGTCGATGTCGTGATTTTTTGGATACAAAAAAGCCGGGCCTCGCGAAAGGCCCGGCGGTGGAAGACAGGATGCAATCCGTGTCGTCGGAGGATTTTAAACGCGCCGGCGTCGACGCAGACCCGCCATGCTGATCGCGCCGAGACCAGCCAGGGCCGCAAAGGAAGCGGGCTCGGGGATGGCAGAGACGTTCAAGGTCAGACTGTCGCTATCGATCACGAACTGGCCAACCAGGCCCGCGCCGAGGTTGGTGGCCACGAAGTCCGATTGGGCGAAGGTGGTGCTGCCGAAGGAGCTGAGTTCATAGATGCCGCCCGCCGTGCCGCCTCCTCCGAAGTCGAAGGTGAAGCCGGTGCCGGTGCCCTTGGTAAACACGCCTGCCCCGAGGGAAATGCGGTCGGAAGAGTTGAGGCCAGAGAGGTCAAAGTTCATCGTGGACCCGCCGTTCCAGGTGAAACCGCCGGCGTTGAAGGTCGAGATCGCGTCCACCGCACCCAGCTCCAAGGTGCCAGCGGAATGCTCGAAGGTCCCGCCGAAGCCGGTGCTCACGCCGCCCAGCACGAGAGTGCCAGAGCCGGACTTGGTCACGACCACGTTGGAAGCGCCGGCGGTGAGAGTAGTATTTGCCCCGAGTGTGATTGTGCGTCCTGCATCTACCGCGAAGCTCTTCGCAGTCGTGGTAGAGGCGGCGATCGTAATAAATTCGCCGGCGGCCGTGCCGCGACCGTTGATGGTGAGATCAGTGGAGCCGTCGAAGTTGGAAATGGTGCCTCCAGTCCAACCAATGCGGCGAACTGAAGAAGCGTTGAACGATCCAGCCCCAGCTTGAATGGTCTGGGCGCGCAGCGTGCCGCCGGCCATATTGTAGTTGGTCTGAAAGTTGGCCGTCGCACCGCCTCCGGCATCTTGGCCAAAGGTAAGCGTCTGCACCTTCACGTTCCCGCCGCCTTGATTGAGCGAAGCGGTGATCGTGGGCGTGCCGGTGCCTGTCTTTTCCCCGAGAATGATCGTCTGCGCCTCGAGCGTGCCGGCGGGCATGGTAAGCGAACTGGTGTCGGCGAGATCCGCGCCGGCGATATGGCGGCCGATGGTGAGATTGGTCACGAGCGCATCCAGCGAACCGCCGGTCAGGTTCACCCCGCCCTCGCCACGGCGCAGTCCAGCACTGGTCTCGCCAATTTTCCATGTGGTGAGCGCGCTCGCGCCGTCGGTGCCGCGCAGCTTCAAGTTAGGCGAAGTCAACCCTGCCTGAAAATCCACCACTCCACCGGCGTTAAAGCCACCGACCTGGAAGGTGTTAGCGTAAATATTGTTGGTTGTGCCGAGGTGCAGGCGCGCAGTGTTGCCGTTGTTGCCTAAACTATTGCCGCCGCCGACCTGAAATAAATTGGCGGTAATGTTGTTCGCGCCGCCGCCGGTCCCTCCCTTGGCGAGGTTTATATCCGTGATTGTGGTAACATCAGCCACGTTGACGGACTCTACTTTGAAGTCTCGACCGGCACGGTTGAAGTTGAACGTATCAAGACCGGCGAAGCTGTAGGTCACGCCATTGGATGCATTGAGCAAGAGGTTCGCGTCACCGTTAACGGCCAGGCTTCCGCCTGCGCCTGTGATGGTTTTGTTACCCGCTGTGTTATCCATCACGATAGTCCGCACCGTCTGCGAAGTAGAGCCTACGTCGAGCGTGCCAGTGGCGCCGTTGAAACGCAGATTCTGCCCGGTGGGTAACGCGGCCGAACCACCAAGCGCCAACGTGCCGCCCGCGATGCGGGTCTCACCAGTATAGGAAAGCGTGCCAGTCAACGTCACCACACCCGCGTCGGTCTTGACCAAGCCGTTTCCAGCCGCGGATTCGCCGATATTGCCTTGGATTACGAGATTCACGGCCGCATTGCTTGCGCCAATTTGGGATTGTGCGCCGGCAAGGGTAATGGCGCGCGTGTTATCCAGAGTGATCGTGCCGCTGTTGGTGCCGGGCTCGGCCAAAAGGCGCGCGCCATTGCCGATCTTAATGCTCGTGGAATCGCCCAGACTACCCGCTTGGTTGATTCCAAGTATGCCTGCGGAGATGTCGATCGGACCGCTGTAGGCTTGGTTGGCACCATTAAATCGAAAGGTGAATTTGCCCGCACCGGTCTTGGTGAAACCCTGCGTGCCCTGCAGGTTCGCATAAAAAAAGATATTCGCGCTCGCGTTCGCGACATTGATCGTAGGCGTTCCGGTCGAAGTCGCAGCCACCAGAATATCGGATGTGACGCTATTGGTCCCTATTGTCACGCTACCCGAGGCAAGCGAGGTAGCCAGCGTGCCGAACGTGTAGGGATACGTGCCGCCGGTTCCCGTGTCGGAGATATTAACCGTCAGCGCGGTGTTGATGTTGGCAACAGCGCCAATTGCGTTGGGCACGCCGCCCGTCCAGTTGCTTGCCGTGCCCCACTCGCCACCGGTAGCCCCAGTCCAAGTGGATTGTGCTGAAGCGGTGGACGATAACGTCGCCATCGCGGCGACGAGCGCGAGGGTGGCTGCGCGGTGAGACATACAAGTGCGTGAGGTAATCATGGAGATACTGGCTGGGTTGGGGTTAACGACGCGGCTACGACAAATCCGCTGCTCAGGTCTCATACCGTCTGCGCGAGGGTCGCCATCTCACCGATTCTATACGGTATAATGCAGAGGACGTTTTTTAGGCCTTCGC
>JALOTV010000193.1 GCA_025457685.1 Opitutaceae bacterium | reverse complement strand
CCTTCGCGGCCTTTGCGTCAAAACCTCCGACCTCAGGTGCCGCCCCCTTGACCGCCCCCGCCAAAAAACTCCGCCTCGACGAGCTCCTCGTCGCCCGCGGCCTCGCGCCCACCCGCGCCAAGGCCAAGGCCTACGTCATGGCCGGCCTCGTCCGCTCCGGCACCGAGCGCCTCGACAAACCCGGCAAGGAATATCCCGCCGACTTCCCCGTCGCCCTCGCCGAGACCAGCCGCTTCGTCTCCCGCGGCGGCGAAAAACTCCAGGGCTGGCTCGACCGCTTCCCGCTCGATCTGCGCGGCGCCCACATCCTCGACGTCGGCGCCTCCACCGGCGGCTTCACCGACTGCGCCCTCCAGGCCGGCGCCGCCTCCGCCACCTGCCTCGATGTAGGGCGCGCACAACTACACGGCAAACTCCTCGCCGATCCGCGCGTCACCAATCTCGAACAGGTCAACGCCCGCCACCTCGACGTCTCCGCCCTGCCCCGCCCCTCCTACGACGCCATCGTGATGGACCTCTCCTTCATCTCCCTGCGTCACATCCTGCCGCCCGTCTGGCCCGCGCTCCGCCCCGGCGGCACCCTCGTCGCCCTCGTGAAACCCCAGTTCGAGGCCGGCAAGGCCGAGGTGGACAAGGGCCAGGGCGTCATCCGCGACCCCGCGGTGCAGGAGCGCGTGCTCGCCGACATCCGCGGCTTCGCCCTCGCCCAGCTCCCCGGCGCGACCCTCGTCGGCGTGATGGACAGCCCCATCACCGGCACCGACGGCAACCGCGAGTTCCTCCTCGGCCTCTTTAAACACGTATGACCCCACCTACCACGCCGACCCCGATTTCGGGTCGCAAGGCCCTCGTGATCGGCTGGGACGGAGCCGACTGGCAAATCATCAAGCCGCTTCTCGCCGCCGGCCGCCTCCCACACCTCCAACGCCTCCTCGGTCAGGGCGTCGCCGCCAACCTCACCACGCTCCAACCCATCTTTTCCCCGCTGCTCTGGACGTCCGCCGCCACCGGCAAACGCCCCACCGAACACGGTATCCTCGGCTTCACCGAGCCCGACCCCGACCCGCTCGGCACCGGCGTCCGTCTCAGCACCAGCACCACCCGCCAGGGCAAGGCGTTCTGGAACATACTGAGCCAGGTCGGCCTGCGCGTCCACACCGTCGGCTGGATGGCCTCCCACCCGGCCGAACCCATCAATGGCATCGCCATCTCCGATCTCTACGAAAAGCCCTGCGGCGCGCTCGACGAACCGTGGCCTCTGCCGCCAGGCACCGTCCACCCGCCTGAGCTCGCCTCCGAGCTCGCCGAACTCCGCGTCCACCCCGGCGAGATCAGCCTGAACGACCTCCGCCCCTTCGTTCCGTCGCTTGACACCTTCGACCCCGCAACCGAGCCCGCCCTCGGACTCCTCACCACCCGCCTGGCCGAAGCAGCATCCATCCACGTAGCCGCCACCTACATCCTCGAAAACCACCCCTGGGATTGCCTCGCCGTCCTCTACCCGACGCTCGACCACATCTGCCACAACTTCATCGACTGCCACCCGCCACGCCTGCCCCACCTCTCCGAGGAGAAGTTTGAACGCTTCCGCCACGTCATCAACGCGACCTACGAGCTCCACGACCAGATGCTCGGCACCCTCCTCGCCCATACAGACGACGACACCGCCATCATCCTCGTCTCCGATCACGGCTTCTACTCCGACCACCTCCGCCCCGCCTACGCCCCCACCGAATACCCCGGCGGCGCCATCACCCACCGCCCCGTCGGCATCCTCGCCTTGCGCGCCCCCGGCTGCCGCGCCGGCGAGTGGATCTTCGGCGCCAACCTCATTGACCTCACCCCCACCCTTCTCTCCGTCTTCGGCCTGCCCTTCGGCCGCGACATGAGCGGCCGACCCTGGTCCCAGGCCTTCGCCCGCCCCCTCCCGCTCACGACCATTCCGACTTGGGAAACCGTCTCCGGCCCGCACTCCTCCGGCCAACACCCGCCCGATCTGCGCGTCGATCCGGTCACCGCCCGCGCCGGCCTCCGCCAGCTCGTTGACCTAGGCTACATGGCCGAGCCCTCCGCCGACGCCGAGACCGCTGCCGCCGACTGCGCCCTTGAGCTCCGCTACAACCGCGCCCTCTGCCTCCTCTTCGAGAACAGACCCGCCGAGGCCCTTCCCGGCTTGGAGGAGATGTGCGCCGCCCGGCCCCACCGCACCACCGCCCATCTCCACCGCATCAGCGCCCTCCAAGGCATGGGCCGGCTCGACGAAGCCCTCGTCGCCATCGCCGACCTCGAACGCCCCGACCACCCCGCCCGCCTCCGCCTCGCCTCCCAAGGCGCCGGCTACTCTCCCCGCTTCGACCTCATGCGCGGGCTGATCGCCTTTCAGCAAAACCGCCCCCACGACGCCCTGGCCCACCTCGAACGCGCCCGCGCCGACTCCGCCCGCAACGGCGAGATGCATCTCCTTCTGGGCCGCGTTTACATGAAACTCCGACGCTGGGCCGACGCCGAGGCCGCCTACACCCAGGCCCTCGCCCTCGATCCCGACCACCCCGAGGCCCGCGTCGGCCACGCCACCGCCCTCTATCGCCTCCGCCGCTGGCCCGAGGCCGCCGAGCAAGCCATCGCCGCCGCCGAGCTCAACCCCGGCCACTTCCTCGCCCACTACGTCCTCGGCCTCGCCCTCGCCCGCCAAGGCCAACGCGATCACGCCCTCTTCGCCCTCCGCGCCACCGTCGCCGCCGCGCCAGGCTTCGCCCCCGCCCATCGCGTTCTTGCCTGGCTTCTTCGTCGCGACCCCGCCCAACGCCTCGCCGCCGATCTCCACCGCCGCGCGAGCCGCGGCGGGCAGGCATAAGGCACGCCTCCCGCCCTTTAGGAGTTTTTTTACGCTCGCCAAACCGAAGTGTAAACCGGCACGATAAACCAACTTCCCAGAAAAATGTCGTCCATCGCAGCCTCCTCTTTAGCCCGTTACTCCGCCCTCGTGGGAGCCACTTTCGCCGGCGCCACCACCGCCTCGGCCGTCGTTGTTTTTAACGCCCCCTACTCCACCAGCGACCTCCCCACCTCGATGAGCTATCCGCTGGATAACTCGACCTTGGGCGCCTGGACTTGGGACGAAGGTCCGACGGAAAATTTCATCGGGATTCGTGCCCTAAACGCCGGCTCGCTGCTGATTCAAAACATAAACAATTCCAACACCTCGGCACTCACGGTGGATTTTAAAACCACCATAGTCGCCGGTTTCGAGACCATCAGTTTCTCCTACGACATAACTGGGTTCGGGCTGGGATCCGTTCAGTGGTTCAAGAATTCCGAGTTTAACACTATCACCGGCTCGGGCGCCGTCAGCGACGCGATTTTCGCCCCCGGTGACGTGTTCGGCTTTCGAGTTTCGGCCACCTACGCCGGCGGAAGCGGCGGCGCTAGCTTTCTGACCCTCTCCAACCTCACCGCCACCGCCATTCCCGAACCCGCCTCGGCCGGCTCGTGGATCGGCCTCGGCGTCGCGGGCCTCGTCGCCATGCGCGAACTGCGCCGCCGCCCCCGCGCCGCCGCCACTTCGGCCTAACGCGCCACCCAGCTTCGCATGGCGGCCCTCGCCGTCTCCGTCCTCATGCCCGTCCACAATGGCGGGCATTTTTTGCGTCCGGCCCTCGAAAGCCTCCGCGTCCAGACCCTCGCTGACTTCGAGATTCTGGCCGTGGACGACGGCTCCACCGACGACACCCCCGCCATCCTCGCCGCCTGGCCCGATCCGCGCCTCCGCGTCCTGACCCTGCCCGAAAACCGCGGCGAAGCCGCCGCCCGCAACCACGGCCTCGCCGCCGCCCGCGCGCCCTACGTCGCCCTGCTCGACGCCGACGACCTCGCCTACCCCGAGCGCCTCGCCCGCCAGGCCGCGTTTCTCGACACCCACCCCGAGATCGGCCTCCTCGGCACCGACTGCGACGTGATTTCCGCCGAGCCCGGCCCCCACGCCCCAATCGATTCGCCGCGCGACGACGCCACCCTCCGCTGGCAAAGCCTCTTTGGCCACGCCTTCGTCCACTCCGTGCTGATGTTCCGTCGCGAACTTTTCACGGCTCGCGGCGTCGCCTACTCCGCCGAGTTCCCCGTCGCCACCGACTACGACTGGTTCACCCGCGCCCTGGCCGCCACCCGCGCCGCCACCCTGCCCGCGCGCCTCGGCGCCTATCGCCGCCACCCCGCCAGCTTCATGCGCCGCCACGCCGACGCCCTCCCCGACGCCCTCGCCGTCCTCGCCCACCGCCACCTCGCCCGTGAGTTTCCCTCCCTCGCCCCCCACGTATCCGTGCAGCAACTACGCGACCTCCACCGTATGTTCGCCGCCCGCCGCGCCCCGGGCGAAAAACTCCCGCTCGCCGCCATGCGCCGCGCCGCCGCCCTCCAAGCCGATCTCCACGCCGCCTTCGCCGCCCGCGCCTCCACCCGCGCACCATGAACTCCCCCGTAACCATAGTCACCGGCGTGCCCCGCTCCGGCACCTCCCTGCTCATGCAGATCCTCGCCGCCGCCGGCCACCCTCTGCTCGCCGACGCCGAACGTCCGCCCGACGAGGGCAACCCGCGCGGCTACCTCGAATACGCCCCGGTCAAAAACCTTGCGCGCGACTCCTCCTGGCTCCCCGCCGCCCGCGGCCACGCCTTGAAGGTCATCCACGCCCTCGTCCCCTCGTTACCACCCACGGAGACCTACCGCGTCCTCGTCCTGAGCCGCCCCTGGCCCGAGGTGGTCGCCTCCCAACGCGCCTTGCTCGCCCGCCTCGGCCGCCCCGCGCCCACGCTCACCGACGCCGCGCTCGCCGCTCTTTACGAAACCCAGTTCCACGGCCTGGTCCGCCACCTCGCCGCCCGGCCCGAAGCCTCGCATCTGATCGTCGCCCACGCCGATCTCGTGCGCGCGCCCGAGACCGTGTTGCCCCGCCTTGCCGACTTCCTCCCCGACCCCGGCCTCGATTGGGACCGCGCTCGCTCCGCCGTGGATCCCGCGCTCTACCGCAACCGCTCTTCCTGAGACGAACCGGCCGCCCGATCCGGACTCCGGCGTTCCTCCCGCAGCCGCTTTTCCAGCTCGCGGCACAAAGCGACGAACTCCGCGTCCTCGGCATACCACGCGGCAAGGTTGAGCTGCGCCCTTGGCTCCAACGTGCGGTCCAGATGCGAGAGGCTGCGATGCGCCTCGAGATCCCCGTTGGGCAAAACCACGTCCGGCCCCAGCCCAAGCTCGCCGCGCAACACCTCGAAATCAGCCGACAAACTCTCCTGAAAAACCACGAAAAACACATCCGACCACCGCGCCCGCAACCGCGCACCGCCGCCACTGCGGCCGCCCGCTCCGCCTCGTCCTCGGCGTCGAGCGCCAAGGCCAACCGATTCGGCGTCGGAAACCGTTCAAAAGCCTCCCGCTCCTCAGGCGACCAGGGTCGGTGGTAGCGCGGCAGCCCTTGGCGTTGGCGGCTGTAGAACCCGCTGATGAAGCGCGTCACCGGATCGCGCAGGAAAAACACCACCGCCTGCCCCGCCGGGATGTGGTCGAGCGTCACCTCATGACCATATAAACGCAGCGAAAAGCGCCCCAACGCCCGCCCTGCGCCACCCGGCCCTTCCGAAACATTGGCCGTTGGACATTCGGCCCAGCTACTTTAATCGTGCCCGCGATGACGAAGCCCATACGCCGCCTCGCCTTTGTGGTCAACGAGCAGAAACCCGGCGCCTGCGCGCTCGCCGAGGACCTGCTCGCCGTAGCCTCCGCCGCCGGCGTCCAGACCCGCCTCACCCGCGACTTCCCCCTCCCCGCCGCCCACCTAGCCGACATGGATGCCTGCTGCGTCATCGGCGGCGACGGCACCCTCCTCGGCGCCGCCCCCGCCGCCGCCGAGGCCGGCATCCCCCTCATCGGCGTCAATCGCGGCAGCCTCGGCTTCCTCACTCCCTGGGCCGCCGACGAGGCCCGCGAGTGCCTGCCCGCCCTCCTGGCCGGCGACTACGCCACCGCCGAGCGCGCGCTTCTCGCCTGCCGCGTCGGCGACGCCCCGCCCGTCGCCGCCTTGAACGACATCCTCATCAAGGACGCGTCCAACTCCCGCCTCGTCCGCCTCGAGGTCTTCGCCGACGACGAGCTCGTCACCGACTACCTCTGCGACGG
>JALOTV010000192.1 GCA_025457685.1 Opitutaceae bacterium | reverse complement strand
ACCACCCATGCGCACGGCCGATTATCAATTCATTCGCGACATCGTTTACCGGCACAGCCGGATCAACCTCGGCTCGGACAAGCAGGAGCTGGTGAGCGCGCGGCTGGGCAAGCGCTTGCGAGCGACGGGGCAGGCCTCGGTGGAGGAATATTGCGCGTTGCTGCGCGGGCCGGATCATCCTGCCGGATCTGGTGAAGCGGCGGGACAAGGAACGGTGGCCGGCGCTGCGGGTGTGGAGCGCGGCGTGCTCGAGCGGGGAGGAGCCCTACTCGATCGCGATGGCGCTGGACGACTATTTCACGGCGCATCCGTGCGCGTGGGCGCGGCAGATCGAGGCGACGGACATCTCGACGCGGATCCTGGCGAAGGCGCAGGCGGCGATCTATCCGGCCGAGACGGTGTCGCGGCTGGGGCCGGCGAAGACCAAGGCGTATTTCCAAACCGGATACGGCGACCAGGAGGGCTACTACCGGGTGCGGCCGGCGCTGCGCTCGCAGGTGCGTTTCAACCGGTTGAACCTGCTGGAAGGCCAGCCGCCGTTCACGGAGCCGATGCAGATCATCTTTTGCCGAAACGTGATGATTTATTTCGACCGGCCGACGCAGGAGGAGCTGGTGAACCGGCTGAAGGCGTGGCTGGTGCCCGGCGGGTATCTGTTGGTGGGGCACTCGGAGAGCCTGACCGGGATACCGCACGGGCTGACGATGATACGTCCGGCCACCTACCAAAAGCCCCTGCGCTGAGCGCGCCCAACCGTGATGATCGCGAACAAACCTATCCGTGTGTTGGTGGTGGACGACTCGGCCGTGGTGCGGCGGCTGGTGAGCGACGCGTTGAACGCCGATCCGGCGATCGAGGTGGTGGGCACGGCCTCGGATCCCTTCATGGCGAAGGAGCGGATCGTGGCGCTGTCGCCCGACGTGATCACGCTGGATCTGGAGATGCCGCGCATGGACGGGCTGACTTTTCTGGGCATCCTGATGCGGGAGCGGCCGACGCCGACGATCGTGATGAGCTCGCTGACGCAGGAGAACTCGGCGCACGCGCTGGAGGCCCTGCGGCTGGGGGCGGTGGACGTGCTGGCGAAGCCCGGCGGCTCCTACAGTTTCGGCGATCTCGGCCCGCGCCTCCTGCATGCGGTGAAGGCGGCGGCGCGGGCGCGGGTGCGCGCGGCGGCGCCGGTGGCGACGCCTCCTCCCGCGGTGGTGCCGATGGCGCGACCCGTGGCGGGGACGGCGGGGGCGGATGCGCGCCGGCTGATTCTCCTCGGGGCCTCGACGGGCGGCACGGAGGCGCTGCGCGAAGTGTTGACGCGGTTGCCGGACGGCTTGCCGCCGATCGCGATCGTGCAGCACATCCCGGCGCAGTTTTCGCGGGCGTTTGCCGAGCGGCTGGACGGGCTGTGCGCGTTTCGGGTGAAGGAGGCGGCGGAGGGCGACGTGCTGCGTCCCGGGCTAGCGGTGGTGGCGCCGGGCAATTTTCATCTGTTGGTGCGCTGGACGGGCGGGTGCTACCGCGTGGAGTTGAATGAAGGCCCGCAGGTGTGGCACCAGCGGCCGGCGGTGGACGTGATGTTCAAGTCGGCGCCGGAGAGCCATGGTCCGCACATCATCGCCGGCGTGCTGACCGGCATGGGCAAGGACGGGGCGGAGGGTCTGGTGCGCCTGCGGCGTCTGGGCGCGGCGACCTTCGCGCAGGACGAGGCGACGAGCGTGGTGTATGGTATGCCGCGCGAGGCCTGGGAACAGGGCGGGGCGGAGCGCCAGCTGCCGCTCGAAGCCATGGCGGAGCACATCGTGCGGCTGGCGACAAGCAGGAGTCTTTCCCATGGCATTGCCTGAAAATCATCCGACCCTCCCCCTGCTGATCGTCGACGACGAGGCGCGCGTGCTCGCGGCGCTGAAGGACGTGCTGGAGCGGCAGGGTTTTGTGGTGGTGACGGCGAGCGATCCGCGGCGGGCGCTGGCGCTTTTGGAAGAGCGGCCGTTCTCGGTGGTGTTGTCCGACCAGGTGATGCCGGTGATGTCGGGCATGGATTTCCTGGTGGAGTGCCAGCGCATCCGGCCGCAGGCGACGCGGGTGTTGATCACGGGCGCGCTGTCGTTGCCGACGCTGGTGGATGCGATCAACCGGGGAGAAATTTTCCGATTCCTGGCCAAGCCCTGGCTGCGCGAGGAGTTGATCGCCACGGTGCGCAACGCGATCAACCGGCACGAGCTGGTGGTGCAGAACGCGCGGCTGCTGGCGGAGGCGGAGGAGCTGAACCGCAGGCTGGCGGGCATCAACGCGACGCTGGCCGAGCAGGTGGTGACGCTGGAGGCGCAGCGGAGGGAACTCGACGGGGCGCAGCGCGAGCTGGCGCGCCGCTACGACCACTCGCTGGAGCTGTGCACGCGCATCCTCTCGACCTTCGATCCGTTGCTGGCGGGGCAGACTCGCGCGATCGTGGACATCGTGTCGCAGATGACGCAGGCGGAGCGGTTCACGGCGGAGGAGCGGGAGATCATCAAGTCGGCCGCGTGGCTGTGCGATCTCGGCCTGATCGGCGTGCACCGCGACGTGCTGAAGACCTTTCGCCAGGATCCGTCGCGGCTGGACAAGGCGGCGCTGGATAGCATCCACAACCACCCGATCTACAGCCAGACGCTGGCGGGGTATCTCGATGGCCGCACGCTGCTCGGCGAGACGATACGGGCGCACCACGAGCGCTTCGACGGCGGGGGATTCCCCGACGGAATTTCCGGAGAAAGCATCCCGTGGACGGCGCGCTGCCTCGCGGTGGCGGTGTGGTTTGTCGAGTGCGGGCTGGGACCGGAGCGGGCGGTGGACGCGTTGCAGGCGGAGGCGGGCCGGGCGCTCGATCCGGCGGCGGTGCGCCTGTTCGTGGTGACCACGCGGTTCAAGACCTTGCCGAGGCCGGTGCGCGAGGTGGAGCTGGACGAGCTGAAGCCGGGCATGGTGCTGGCGACGGGCATCTACAGCCCCCACGGATTGCTGCTGGTGGGCGAGGGCCAGGCGCTGAACTCGGCGACGATCTCGAAGATCCGCAGCCACCAACTCATGGAGCATTTCGGCACCAATCTGCTGGTCTACCTCTGAGCTTTTCTCTCCCGCGGCGGCGCGGGCTTTTCCCCTAAACCCTTTTTTCGAAAACCAATTTTATGTCCGGCTCACCCAGCATCGCCTCCGTGTTCACCCAGCGCCTCGTGGTGGGGGTGGCGGAATTCGCGGTGGCGAACCAAGGCTCGGCGGTGTTGAGCACGTATGCCCTGGGCTCGTGCGTGGGGGTGGTGGCCTATGATGCGAGCGTGCGGGCCGGGGGCCTGCTCCACCTCATGCTGCCAGACTCGACGTTGTCGCCCGACAAGGCGGCGAAACAGCCGGCGATGTTTGCCGACACGGGCATACCGGCGCTGTTCAACGCGATGGCGGGCGTGCGGGCGCAACGGGCGCGCACGAACATCTATATCGCCGGCGGCGCGGCGGTGCTGTCGGGGCCGGACACGTTTCAGATCGGGGAACGCAACGGCGTGGCGGTGCGACGCATGCTTTCTGTGTATGGTTGCCGCGTGGTCGGCATGGAGCTGGGCGGGTTTCAAAACCGGACCCTGCACCTGGATGTGAGCACAGGCGTGCTGACGGTGAAAATGCCGGATCGCACGTTCACGGTGGCGATGGCCTGAGGTCGTCGGCGCGCGAGCGCGGGCGGATTTTTTTCGACGCGAAGGCGGGAAGGGTCGAGCCAAGGTCGCGAAGCAAGGCACTCCGCGTGGGGCGTGCAATTCGCACTCGGGCGCGGCATCACCACGAAGGGGCGGCCTCACTAAGGTGAGGCCATACGAAGACGCGGCCCCTACGAAGAAGAGGCCCTACCTCGGTGACGGCTGCTAGAATTTCACCGGTCCGGTGAAGATGTTGCCCTGGAGGAGGCGCTTGGCGCGCTCGAGGACGGCGGGGAGGGTGCGCTCGATGAGCTCGGCGGAGAGGCCGTGGGCGGCGAGGAGCTCGGGGTCGATGCAGTAGAGGAACGCATCCTCGCCCTGGCCGAGGCCGAGGGCGGCGGCGAGGTGGTGGGCGGCGTGAAGGTGGGCGGCGAGGGCGCGGTGTTCGGCGGGGAGAGAGGCGTCGGGCGGATTGTGCGCGACGACGGCGACGCAGGCGGCGGGGAAGCGCCACTCGGCGAGCAGGCGCGCGCCGACGGCGGCGTGGTTGAAGCCCAGCACCGCGCTCTCGGCCTGCAGCCAGGTGCCGCCGTGGGCGGCGCGGTGGGCGCGGATGGCGGCGAAGCTCGGGCCGCAGGAAAAGGCGACGGCGAGTTTGCCGATCTCGTGGACGAGGCCGCAGGTGTAGGCGAGGTCGGGATCGACGCCGCCGGTGGCGCGGGCGAGGGCCTCGGCGGCGATGGCCTGGACGACGGAGGCGCGGCAGAAGTCGCCGGCTTCCCAGCGGTAGCCGTCGGCCTCGATGGCCATCCAGCGCGAGGCGAGGGAGACGGCGGCGAGGCGGTAGAGTTCGCCGGCGCCGAGGCGGAGCACGGCCTGGCCGACGGTCTCGGCGGGGACGCCGCCGCCGAAGTAGGCGGAGTTGGCGAGGCGCAGGGTGGCGCTGGCGAGGACGGGATCGAGTCCGACAAGATCGGCGAGGTCGGAGACGTCGGCCTCGGGCCGCGCGAGCATGTCGGCGAGGCGCGGCAGGAGCGTGGGGGAGCAGGGCAGGGCGAGCGCGCGGGCGCAGACGTCGTCGAAGGTGGGCATGGGCGTTGGCGCGGGCTCAGGGGCCGCAGAGGGAGGCGGGGTCGAGGATGAGGGCGATGGTGCCGTCGCCGAGGATGGCGCCGCCGGCGACGCCCGGGCGGTCCTGGAGGTAGGCGCCGAGGTTCTTGATCACGACCTCCTGCTTGTTGAGCAACTCGTCCACGAGGAGGGCGTAGACCCGGCGGCCGAGCTCGATGATGACGACGATGGCGGCGGTGGGATCCTCGACCGCGCCCTCGATGCCGAAGCGGCGGTGGAGGCGGTGGAGGGGGAGGATCTTGCCGCGGTGGTCGAGGACCTCGCCCTGGCCCTGGATGGTGGCGAGCATCTCGCGGGAAGGGCGGAGGGCAACCTGGACGGTGATGGTGGGCAGGATGAAGCGTTCTTCGCCGACACGCACGAGGAGGCCGTCGATGATGGCGGTCGTAAGGGGCAGGCGGATACGGAAGGTGGTGCCGCGGCCGAGCTCGGTCTCGATCTGGATCTGGCCGCGCAGGCGCTCGATGTTGCGCCGGACGACATCCATGCCGACGCCGCGACCGGAGACGGAGGTGACCTTGTCGGCGGTGGAAAAGCCGGGGAGAAAGATGAGGTTGTGAATCTCGTCGGGGCCGAGGGTGGCGCCCTCGGGGATGAGGCCCTGGGCGCGGGCCTTGGCGAGGACCTTGGCGCGGTCGATGCCGCGGCCGTCGTCGGTGAGCTCGATGACGAGGTTGCTGCCCTCGTGGTAGGCGGCGAGGCGGAGGCGGCCCTGCTCGGCCTTGCCGGACTGGCGGCGGGCCTCTGGAGGTTCGAGGCCATGGTCGAGGGAGTTGCGCACCATGTGGACGAGGGGATCGACGATCTCCTCGGCGACGGTGCGATCGATCTCGGTCTCCTCGCCGCGGGTCTCGAAGGCGCAGGGTTTGCCGAACTCGCGGGAGAGGTCGCGCACGAGCCGCTCCATGCGCTGGAAGGTGGGTTTGATGGGCACCATGCGGAGGGACATGGCGGTGAGTTGGAGCTCCTTGGTGATGCGGCCGAGCTGGGCGAGGTTGCGGGTGAGGGCGGAGGCCTCGCCGGTGTCGGCGCCGCGCGCGGATTCCTGGAGCTGGCTCTGCACGATCACGAGCTCGCCGACGACGTCCACGAGGGAGTCGAGTTTCTCGGTGTTGACGCGAACGGAGGAGGAGAGGGAGGCGATGGGGCGGTTGCCGCCGGCGGTGGGGGAGGCGGCGGGTGCGGGCTCGGCGGCCGGTGTGGGCGCGGGGGCGGGGGCGTTCGGGGACGAGTCGGCCGGCGCGGGAGCGGAGGCCCTGGCGGGCGCCGGAGCGGGCGGGGTGGCGGAATCGTCGCCGGCGGCGAGGCGGCGCACGGAGGCGATGAGCTCGGAGACGGGGATGAGTTTGTCGGGGAGTTTGCCCTGTTCGAGGGCGAGGGTGATCTGGCCCATCATCTCCTGGATGGCGTCGCGGCTGAGGAGGATGCAGGTGACGATGGCGGGGGTGAGGCGGAGGCGATCGGTGCGGGCGAGATCGAGCAGCGACTCCACCTCGTGGGTGAGCCGGTGCATGGGGCCGAGGTGGAGGAAGCCGGAGACGCCCTTGATGGTGTGGAAGGAGC
>JALOTV010000191.1 GCA_025457685.1 Opitutaceae bacterium | reverse complement strand
GCGGCGTCGGCAACGTCTTCCGCCTCTGCGAAGACCGCGAGACCGGCCGCGCCACCGGCGCCACCGGCAGCTACGCCACCAGCGGCAGCAGCAGCGACAACCACATGCACTTCAGCCACTCCAACCTGTGGGACCAGTGCCGCGCCCACAACAGCTGGTGGTCCGCCGATCATCGCGGCACCAACGGCACCGTTTACCACGGCCTCGCCGCCGCCAAATCCGTCTACTGGAACACCTCCGGCTCCGGCACGCGCGGCGGCGCCGTGGTGACGAGCCAGCAGGGCCGCTACGGCTACATCATCGGCACCAGCGGCACCCGCTCCAGCGTCTCCACCTCCACCACCGGCAATACCGCCCCGGCCGACATCGTCGAGGGCGTGGGCCAGGGCGCCAGCCTCCAGCCCCAGTCGCTCTACGCCGATCAGCTCGCGCGCCGGCTCCAGCCCGCCGTCACCTACACCGTCAACAGCGCCACCTCCGGCGTCGCCCCCGTCGATGCGCTCAATCCCTACGCGTCAGGCGCCACCGTGACCGTGCTCGGGCCCGGCACGCTCGCCCGCACCGGCTTCACCTTCAGCGGCTGGAACACCGCCCAGAACGGCACCGGCACGAGCTACGCGCCGGGCGCGACCTTCCCCATCACCGGCCCCGTCCTGCTTCACGCCCAGTGGACGCCGCAGTCCTACACCGTCTCCTTCGACGCCCAGGGCGGTGCGCCCGTCGCCTCGATCTCCGTCGCGTTTGGCTCGGCCTACGGCGTGCTCCCCGTGCCCTCGCGCGCCGGCAACAGCTTCACCGGCTGGTTCACCGCCCCGACCGGAGGCGAACTCGTCACCGCGTCCTCCCTCCTGCGCGTCCCCGCCGACCAGACGCTCTACGCGCGCTGGACCTCCGCCCCGCAGGTCGATGCCGGCGCCGATCAATACACGGTGTTCGATACCTCCGTGCCCTGGACTCCGGCCAAGATCGCCACCGCCGCCTGGTTCGATGCCGCCGACATCTCCACGCTTACGCCCGCGAGCGGCACCGTCTCCGAGTGGCGCGACAAGAGCACCAACGCCAACCACCTCGCCCAGGCCACCGCCGCCCGCCGCCCCGTCACCGGCACCCGCACGATTGGCAACCTCAACGCCGTCGCCTTCAACGCCGACCTCGACCACTTCATGGACGCCGTCCATTCCGCGTCTCTTTCCTTCGAGGCGAGCGGCGGCTTCAGCTCCTTCACCGTGCTTCGCTCGCCCGGTTACAACGACCAGACCGGCACTTTCAACGCCGTCTTCGGCAAGGGTTCTCCCTTCAGCACCACCCCCGGCTACGGCCTGAATTTCAACCCGTCGTTCAACTTCACCTTCAAGTTTTCCGACGGCGGCACGCGCGCGCTCACCCTCGGCTCCGCCTACTTCGACACGCCGCTCCTCTTCTCCACCACCGGCAACTACGCCACCGGCGCGCAGGCCTTCTTCCTTCAGGGCGGCGCACTCTCCATCACCAACACCGCCACCCCCACGCCACGCACCTCCGACAACATCGGCGACTTCCGCGTCGGCGGCGCCGCGCCCATGTATACGGGCAGCGGCAGCTGGGGCACCACCACGCGCTACGCCACCATGGATCTGGCCGAGCTCATCCTCGTGCCCGGCGCCCTCTCCACCGCCGACCGCCAGCGCATCGAGGGCTACCTCGCCCACAAATGGTCGCTCGCCTCCACCCTGCCGACCACGCATCCGCACCGCGCCTCAGCCCCCACCCAGCTCGTCTACGTCGCCACGCTTTCCGGAGCCGCCACCGCCCCCGCGGGCAAGGTGCTCACCCACGCCTGGTCCTTCGTCTCCGGCCCCGCGCCGGTGACCTTCGCCAACCCCGCCTCGCTCCAGACCACCGCCCTCTTCCCCGTCACGGGCGTCTACACGCTGCGCCTCACCTCGAGCGACGGCCTCGGCTCGGGTTTTGACGAACTCGTCATCTACGCCGGCATCGCCCCGCCGCCCCCGCCCGCCTCGCCCTTCGTCGCCTGGTTCGGCGGCATCACCGAACAACAGGCCCCGGCCGCCTTCGTCGCCGACGCCAACGCCGACGGCGTGCCCGACGGCCTCGCCTGGCTGCTCGGCGCGCCCGCCGCCCCGGCCTTCGCCCGCCCGCTCCTGCCCGCCCCCGTCTTCGCGACCGACGCGCTCGTGTTTGACTTCACCCTGCTACCCCCCGCCGCGCGCGGCGTCGCCGTAGTGAAAATCGAATACAGCGCGGATCTCGTCGCCTGGACTGCCGTCCCGGTCCCCGAGTCCAGCGGACAGCTCGACGAGGTGGCCTTCGAGATCACCCCGGTGGATGGTCTCCTCGATGTGCGCGCCACCCTGCCGCGCGAGCTCTTCGGCGACGGGCCCCGCGCCTTCGTCCGCCTGCGCGCCGAGTGGCCCGCGCCCTGACCCGCCGTCCGCTCAACAATTTGAGTTCCGCCTCTTTTGCCCGACGCGGCGGAAAGGTTTGGGTGCGTGCGGCTCCACCGGTCGACAACCCCCCTTGCCCCAATGATGATTCCGCCTTCTCCCCTGTATCGGCTCGGCCTCGCGCTGCTTGTCTTCTGCGCCGGCTCGGTCGCTCGCGGCCAATACACCACCTTGGTCAACGACACCTTCCCCGCCGGCGAGCGCACCGTGGCCAACCTGCCCGCCACCGCCGCGTGGTATAGCTCGAACGCGACCTTGTTCGATCCCGCCCGCAACACCGAGGCCGGCTCCATCACCGCTTCATTCATCGGCGCCACCGCCCACTTCCTCACCCACTTCACCACCCCCGAGGCCGGCCCGCGCCAGCTCGCCGTCGGCGAGGAGTTGACCGTGAGCGTGCGTTTCCGTCTCACCAAGGCCGCCAACGCCGGCGGCGGCATCCGCATCGGCCTGCTCAACTCCCAGGGCACGCGCGCGACCGGCGACAACGCCGGCACCACCAACGCCCTCTTCACCGACGATCGCGGCTACGGTTTCTGGTTCAGCCCCGTCAGCACGTCCACGGGCAATCTCTCCGTCCGCACCCGCTATATAGACAACGGCACCCTCCTCATTGCCAGCACCCCCTGGCCCAACACCGATCCGGTCACCGGCGGCAGCCTCATCACCTCCGGCCCCGGCTCCATCACCGTCGCGGCCGACCAGACCTACGCGCTCCTCCTGCGCGTCACCCGCACGAGCGAGACCGCGGTCAGCTTCTTCGCCCAGCTGTCCGAGGGTAACCTCGCCGCCCCCATCAGCATCACCTACACCACGCCCGCCAACGTCACCGCCATCACCGCCTTCGATAAATTCGGCATCGCGGTCAACAGCGCCGCCGCCCCCGCCACTGCCGAGGATCCCGCGCTTTTCACCGTCTCGAAATTCGAGGTCACCGTCGGCACGCCGCCGCCCCCTCCGCCGCCGCCCCCGCCTCCGCCCCAGGGCGACCTGCTCGTCGAGACCTTCCCGGCCGGCCAGCGCACGGTCGAGAACCTGCCCGCCACCGGCGCCTGGTGGGGCAACAGCACCAGCGGCATCACCCAGACCGAGGCCGGCTCCATCCGCGCCTCCGTGCGCGGCGCCTCCGGCGGCACCATCCACCTCTTCACCCACTTCACCCCCTCGGGCAGTCCCTACGTGCTGGGGGTCGGCGAGCAGATCACCGCCAGCTTTGATTACAGCCTCACCAAGGCCCGCTACAGCGCGACCACCCTCCGCATCGCCCTGCTCAACTCCTTTGGCACCCGCGTCACCAACGACATCACCACCACCAGCAACACCGTCTTCGCCGACGACCGCGGTTACGGTTTCTTCCTCAACCCCCGCGCCTCCTCCCCCGTGCTGCCCGAGGACCTGCAAAACCTCGCCATCAACCGCCGCTCGGTGGACAACAACGGTCTGATCAACGTGGGCACCGCCTGGACTTCCGTGGGCACCGGCCCCAGCACGCTCGACCTCACCCTCGGCACGCATCGCAGCACCATCACCGTCATACGCACCGAGACCGAGGTCCGCCTGCGCATCGTGACCACCGGCCCGAGCCTCTCCCGGCCCGAGGTCGTCCAGCTCGTGGATACCTCCGCCGGCCGCTACTTCACCTTCGACAAGTTCGCCATCGGCGTGCTCAGCAACGCCGTCGTGCAGGAGACCGAGCCGGACGGCGCCACCGCGACCGACCCCGCGATCTTCACGCTCTCCAACGTCACGATCCGCACCGAGCCCTACGTCGCCGCGCCCACCTCGGCCGAGCTGTTCCAGACCTGGGCCGGCGGCCCCACCCCGACCTTCTCTGGCGACAGCAACCAGGACGGTGTGGCCGATGGTTTGGGTTGGTTGCTCGGCGCGGCCGCCCTGGCCACCCCCGCCGCCGACTACATGCCCGTCACCACCCAGGCCAATGGCGAGGTCGACCTCGCCTTCAGCATGCTCGCCGCCGCTGAGCGCGACGTCGCCCGGCTGCGCCTCCAATACAGCCTCGATCTCACCACCTGGACCACGGTCACCATCCCCGAGCTCAGTGGCACCTCCGGAGGCGTCGCCTTCGTGGTCACGCCCGACGGCAAGTTCAACGACGTGCGCGCCAAGTTCCCCGCCGCCATTGTCGGCACCGGCGGCCGCTTCTTCGTCCGCCTGATCGGCGAGCTCACCCAGACGCCGTAGGCCTTGCCTTCCCCTTTGGACCGGGCGAGGTCGCGAGACACCGCCCCGCCCGAAATTAACATCCCCTCGAAGGGCGGTCGCTACACCCGGCGGCCGCCCTCTCGCGTTTTGGCCAAGCCACGCCGCCCAGTCCGGTTTCCGACCACGCGTCCCCCGGATAGGTAGGCTTGTATCCGTGGTGATCTGCGGAATCCGTGGTCAATAAAATCGAGTCTCCGATTCCCAAAACGTATCAGCCTTGTGTATCAAAACTCGCATCCCGCCGCTCCGGGCGTCCTGTATCGGCACTTTGTCCGCTCCGTAACAAAAACGACAGAGCGGAGCGAGTCGGCGACGCACGTTGCGCGCGATCACGACGCGTGGTATTCGCCCCCAAGCCTCCATTGTTGGATCGGGTGTTTATCATTTGATCGCCGCACGAAGCTCGGCGGGTATCGACTCAAGCTCATCGCCTATGGAAACCTTCTGTATGGAGGTGCTAAACTGTAGTTTTTCGTCTTCAGGCGGAACTATCGTGATGGCACGAACCTCGGCCTTGTCTTTTTGATAAATCCAAACGGTCCATTCGCCCTCCAAGAAGCAGGCCCAGGTGCCAGCCGCGCCCAAGATTAGCTCGCTTTGGGTTTTTCTTCCGTCGGGCGTCACGTGCTCGAATTTGGCGACCGCGAGATCGGAGTCTGAAATACGCAAGGTGGTGGTGCCGCCCTTCGGCTGATAGACACCGGGCTTCCGGATTACGTCGGCGACCAGGGAGGTGGCCAATGCGAGGAACGCTAAAGTAAGTTTAACCGGCATTTTCAGGGTGCTTTCTCGCAAGTGGTCAGGCTGCGCCCGGCAATCGTATGAACTCCGGGCCTTGGTTGGTTATTTTTTCTTCAGGACTTCAACAAGCTCCTTGGCTTTCGCTTCCGAGAGACCGGTGACCTGAATCGATTCCGTGGATATCTTCTGCATTACCCGCGGTGCGCTGAGCAACTCATCCGCCACCACGATCGCCAGGCGGCTACCGATGGATTCTTCCGATGCTTTTTCGAATTTAATTCGTCCTTCCCGGCTTAGCACCACGGCGACAAAAGTGCTTCCGTTCTGCTCCACGAGACGCGCATCCAGCACGTCGTCGGCCGTGAGTATGGGCTGCGTTGAGACGTGGATAATCTCGCCGGTGCCTGCCATACGCATCTCTCGGGTGTCGGAAGTTGGCGTCGCATGAGTCTTTGCAACGATGAATGGCGACGCGACGGCAAGTGAAGCGGTGACGAGCAGTAGCAGGGCGGTGATGACGGGTTTCATGGTGGTGGGATGTGTCTGGACCGCGTTTTATCGTCCATGCGGGTATAATACCAAACACCTTCAGCTTTTGGGTTTTTGACGCAAAGATCGCGAAGGAGCGCGAATATCCAGGCCTTTGCACTGCATGGCTTTGCGCCCTTGGTTCGGGCCTTTGCGTCTTGTATGTCCAACCGCGTGAAACCGAGAGAGGGTAGATCCGCCGAAGGCGACCTCCGAGAATGGGCCGAAAAGCTCGTCGGAGGAGGTCGCCTTCGG
>JALOTV010000190.1 GCA_025457685.1 Opitutaceae bacterium | reverse complement strand
GGTGGAGGGACGCGTGCTGCGGCTCGGGCCCTGCGATCTGGTCGAGGGCACGCCGATCTTCGACATCAAGCCCTACGTGCCGGCCTACGACGCGTTTCCTGGCGCGCGCGCGGGGTGGATCGACGAGGTGGACGCGGCGGAGGCGGCCCCGCCGGCATTTGCGGTGGAGCTGGAGGCGCGCGCGACGGAGCAGGCCGAGTGGCTGCGCGCGAGCTGGGGCGTGGATTTTTTGCCGCGCGTGCGCGAGCTGCTCGCGCGAGATCCGGCGCCGCACCGCACGCGACGTATTCGGCGGACGGATACGGGTTTCGAGATCGGGTGCGGCGCGTGGCGGGCGATGTTCACGGTCGATGGCGGCTTGGTGCGCGTGACCGGGCTCGGGCCGGCGTATCCGCGACGTTTTCTGGAGCGGGAGGGCTACGAAAAGGTGCCGGACCGGGAGGCGCAGCTCGCGTTTCTCGACCGCTGGCCGGACTCGGAGCTGCCGCTCAAGGACGCGCGCTAGGGTGTGTCTGGGTTTAAATTCCGCCCGTCGCCACGGCCCTGCGGGGAAAGCGTGGAGCATGGCTGGGCCTACGTTGCGAGATGCGGCATGGCCCGCTGGGCCACCTCCGCATCTCGCGCCTTGGCCGAGCCCCACTCCACGCTACCGCCGGACTGAGTTTAAACCCAGGCACACCCTAGGCGAGTCGCTGCGCTGCTCGGCGCGGCGCATGGGCATGGCGTCGATGAGGGCGAAGAGGTCGGCGGCGGAGACGGGCGTGGTTTGGTCGAGCTTCACGCCGCCGTCCTTGCCGACGAGGCGAACGCGAAAGGCGGGCGCGGCGTCGCGGGTGATGACGTGCAAATCGCGTTCGAGCAGGCCGGACCAATCGGGCAGGAGGGCGGCGGCCTGAGTCGCGTAGGCCGGCGCGGTGGTGGTGGGCGTATCGACGATGAGGATACGGTTTTTCCAGAGGTGGGCGGATAAATCGGGCAGCGCCTCGGGGGCGGCGGAGGTGGCGAGAGTGGTGGCACCGACAACGAGGGAAAAAGAAAACGCGCGCATCGGGCAGGATGCGCGCGGCCGGGTGATTCGCAAATGGCGGGGTGGGGAGCCCCTGCGTTGGGCCATCAGGGCGTGCCGGGATCGATGAAGCGCATGCGGTAGAAACGGCGCGCGAGTTCCTCCGCGTTGGCGGGGACAAATGAGAGATTCAGGACCGGACGCCATGCGACGGTCGCGTGGTCGGCGGCCATCACGGTGTAGTTGGAGTTGTTCACTCCCGGATCCGCGTCGGGGTTTATCCGGAGAAACAGAAACGCGCCGCCCGCGTAGCCCGGATTATCGCGGTAAAACTTCCGAAGATAGGCCGGCAGGCCCGAGTCGAACGCGCTGATCACGGTTTGCGCGGTCGTTCCCACCGAGGTCGTGAGAAAGCCGGTTTGCAGACGCACGGCCGCGTCCGGTTCGGCGCTTTCGTGATACCGCAAGATCGGGGTCTTCGAGGCGACGATGCCGAGCGCGTAGAGATCCGCCGCATAGGTGGCCCCGCTGCGCGACACCGTGATGGCCAGCGCCGCGTCGCCCAAAACCGCTCCGGCGGGCGGTGCGGGCACGGGAAAAATCAGCACCGCATTGCGGCCGCCGGCGGGCGCGCCGGTGTTGGCCCCGACGCGGAGGGTCTGGGAGGTGGTTGCCGTCGCCTGAACGGGATCGCTCTCGGCGAGCGCGTAGTCGGCGATATCGCCGGCCACGGGCAGCGGCGGCGTGTCGGTTCCCGAGCCCATGGGCGGACGGTATGCGACCTCTTGTCCGGTCCCCCGGAACGTCCCGATGCGGAACCACTCGGCGAGGTCCGCCGACTGCTCGAGGGCGAAGTGGTAGCCCCGCGCCGTGCGCAGGCGTAGCGTCAACTCCGCGTCGGTTTGTTCCAAGACGGGGGGGCGCAAAAATCCGCTTTCCTCGACCACTCGTCCGAGACCGGCCCGGAGGCGGGCGACGCGCTCCGACTCCCCTGGCGCGCGCGCCAGATTGTCCAACTCATAGGGATCGCGCGCGGTGTCGAAGACCTCGTCCCAGGAAGCGTTGAACGGATAGTGGACGAGCTTGTCGCCGCCGATCGTGCGGTAGGCGATCATGGCCGGCGTAGATGTCGGGTAGGCGGGATCGCGGGCGTATTGAAAAAGGAACGACGTCGGCCAGTTCGCGGGCGCGGGCTCGGCGCGAAGCAGGGGGGCGAGGCTGCGACCCTGCATCCACCCGGGCACGGGTAGGCCGGCCAGATCGAGCAGGGTCGGCGCGATGTCGATATTGAGCGCCAGCTCGGGCACGTCGCGCGAGGGGCCCTGGCCGGCTGGATAACGCACCAAAAAGGGCACCCGCATGCTTTCCTCGTAGGCCGAGCGCTTGTCGCCCAGACCGTGCTCGCCGAGGTAGTAGCCGTTGTCGCTGATGTAGATCACGACGGTGTTTTGCGCCATGCCGAGGGCGTCGAGTTTGTCCAGGATGCGCACGATGTTGTCGTCGGCACCGACGAGGCAGCGGAAGTAGTTGCGGTTGTCGGCCAGTCCGGTGCCGGCGTTTGCGCCCGGGCGAAAGGGCGGCGCCACCCCGAGGTTCGGCACCGGCGCGGGCACGTCGGCGGAAAACAGGGTCGCGTGGCGGACCGGCGGAGTGCGGTTGTCGTGCGGGGTCTTGAAGCCGATGAACGCCACGAAGGGCGACGCCGCTGCGGCCCGCCCCTCCAGGTAGGAGAGCAGGTAGTTGGTGGACACATCGTCCACCCAACCATCCTCCCAGACCGGAGTCTCGTTTACGTAGAAGGTGTTTCCGTAGTAGTTGCCCTGGTTGAGAAAGGTGGCGACGTGCTGAAATCCCGGACGGGCCAGCTGATTGTCCATGTGCCACTTGCCGAAGTAGGCCGTGGCGTAGCCCGCGTCGCGCAGGAGCGTCGCGTAGGTCACGCTCGCCTCGGGAAAATAGGTCTCGTTGTCCAGCACGCCCGTGCGGTGCGGATACTGCCCGGTCAACATCGCGGCGCGGCTCGGCGAACAAAGCGAGAAGGTCACGAAGCCGTTGGTGAAACGCACGCCCTCCCGCGCCAGACGGTCCAACCCCGGGGTGCGCCCCGCAAACCACGGGAAACGCGCCACGCGCCCCTCCGACGCGATGCGCTCCTGCATGTAGCCGATCGCGTCCCAGCGATGGTCGTCGGGCACGATCACGAGGAAATTCGGCCGCGTGTCGGCGGCGCGAAGCCCATCGCTCGCCGCCAGCAGGAGCGCGACGGCCCCGGCAGCTATCCTGAACGCATTTCGAAATGACACACGACTGTTCATGGTGCCGCGTGGTCCCAGCGTCCAGACTTGGATCACAGGTGCCCGAGTAGTCGGCTTTTCCGAGCCTTTTACCTCCAGCGACGCGCAATTGCGCCGATGCATCACCCGATGGACTCCTGGCTGCAACGCTTGCGCCGCTGGGCGGGTATGTTCGTTCCCCGCCCGCGCCGACCCGCTCCCCGCAAGCCTTACCCTACGCCCGCCCCGCAGCCACCACCATCGCGCCCGGCCTCGCCCACGCCCCCGCCCACGTCTCGCGGCGTCGCTCGTGTCGATGACCAGGCCCTCGCCGCCGTGCTGCGCCACACCCCCGCGCAACTCTCGGCCGCTCCCCCCGCCCAGCCCTGCGCCGAGCCACCGTCGCCCGCCGCACGCGAAGCCCTGCGCGCCCGGCTGCGCGCCCTGAGACAAATCCCCGCCCTCCGCTCACTCGCCCAGCGCTTCTCCATCTCGATGCGCCGCGACGGCCTCACCATTTCCGAAGTCGTCGAGTCCCTCCGCCACGACCCCGCCCTCTGCGTTCGCCTGCTCCAACTCGCCAACTCCGCCGCCATCGCCTCCCGCGAACCCGTCTCCGACCTGCCCACCGCCGTTCAGCTCCTCGGGGTCTCTCGCGTCCGCCTCCTCTCCACCACGCTGCTCCTGCAGCGCGACACCGAACACTTTGGCGGCGAGTTCGACTGGAAACACCTCTGGATCCACGCCCTCGCCACCGCCCTCCTCGCCGAACGCCTCGACGCCTGGACCGGCCGCCGCGCCGCCGATTCGCTCGCCGCCTGCGCCATCCTCCACGACGTCGGCAAAATCGCCCTCTCCGTCGTCGAGCCCGACGCCTACCGCGACATCCTCCTCGCCGCCTGGCGCGATCGCCACTCCCTCCCCGCCCTCGAGGCCGCCCGCCTCGGCCTCGACCACCGCGAGGCCGGCGCCCTTTTCGGCGAGGCCGTCGGCCTGCCCTCCGCCGTCCTCGCCGCCATCGCCCACCACGATTCCCCCGCCTTCTCGCCCCACGCCCATCAACCTGTCGTTGCCCTCGTCGGCGTTGCCAACCAGTGGGCCAAGCTTCGCGGCCTCGGCTTCAGCGGCGACGGCCTGGTCCACGAGCAGGACCTCTGGGAAACCCCCGCCTGGACCGCGTGGTGCCAAACCTTGCCGAGCCCGCCCGACACGGACGATTTCGCCGCCCGCGAACCACGCTGGATCGAGGAAACCAAGACTGAGCTAAAAATCCTGCGCGGCTGACCGCCACGGCATGCGGCGGCTGGGCTGGTATGGCGGTAAGTTTTCTACGCTTTCCTATCCCTGTGGGTGGTTCGATCCGGCCTTGGGTGAAAAATCGGCCGGCCGCGCTGGGCCGCCCGTGCGAAAAGTCTGTAACAAGACGCGGACCACTACCGTCTCCCTGCCTTTATCCAGCCCGACTTCGTGGAGTCCCTTGAGGTCGGTTTGCCCATTCACCCCGCCCACCCAGCCCGCGACCTGATCTCCGGCGACATCTCGTTTTCCGTCGGTCGCAGGCTCCCCTCGCAGCTTCAACAAAGTCCATGAAGACCCACATCCTCTTCTTCGCTGTAGTGACATCCTTCAGCCACGCCCAGGACGGCGTCATTGATCTGACCCAACTGCACAACTACGCCAACCAGAGCCGCCCCGCCTACATCGCCAATCGCGATAATACACCGGTCAATAATCCCATCACGGATGCCGGCGCCACGTTGGGCCGAGTCATGTTTTATGATAAGCGCATGAGCCGCAACGATACCATAAGCTGCTCCTCATGCCACCAACAAGCCCGCGGGTTTTCCGACACCGCCATCGCCAGCACGGGCGTGGCCGGCACGACCGGCCGGCACTCGATGCGCCTGATCAATAGCCGCTTCGGCAATGAAGCGAAATTTTTCTGGGACGAGCGGGCGGCTTCGCTGGAGGCGCAGACCACCCAGCCCGTGCGTGACCATGTGGAGATGGGGTTTAGCGGCGCAAGCGGCGATCCCGCGTTCGCGGAGCTGGTTAACAAGCTAAATGCCATTCCCGAATACCGCGTGCTCTTCGCGATGACTTACGGCAGCGCCACCATCAACGAGACGAACATTCAGAAGGCCTTGGCCCAGTTTGTTCGCAGCATTCAATCCTTCGACTCCAAATACGACGCGGGCCGCGCGGTCGCCGCCGATAATCAACCCTTCCCCAATTTCACGACCTCGGAAAACAACGGCAAAGCCCTCTTTATCAATCCGCCGGGCGCGGGGGGCGCTGGCTGTGCCGGTTGCCATGTGCCGCCCCACTTCGACATCGATCCCAACAGTGCCAACAACGGCGTGATCGGTTCGCTGGCGGGAGGGATCGATCTCACCAACGTGCGTTCGCCCACGCTGCGCGATCTGGTCGGTCCCGGCGGCAGTAGCAACGGCCCGTTCATGCACAACGGTGCGTTCACGACGCTCAATCAGGTGGTCGCGCATTATAATGCGGTCCCGAATAATCCCGCGAACACCAACCTCGATAACCGCCTGCGTCGTCCTGGTAACCAGACCCAAAATCTCAACCTGACCACACAACAGCAAAGCGACCTCGCGGCCTTCATGCGGACGCTTACGGGCACGGCGGTTTACACCGATGTGAAGTGGTCCAATCCCTTCGATGCCAATGGCGAGCTCGATGTGATCATATTGCCCGGTTCCGTGGAATCCAGCCTCGGCGCGCAGAACGCGACTTTCCAAATGTCCTGCAAAGTGGCTCCGGGACTGACTTACACGGTCGAAAAATCGACCGACCTCCAGGTGTGGACGGCCATCGGCACCGCCACGCCGGACGCCCAAGGGAATATCACCTTTGCCACCAATATTGCGCCGCCCCAGGCCTTCTACCGCTTCAAATACACGCCGTAA
>JALOTV010000189.1 GCA_025457685.1 Opitutaceae bacterium | reverse complement strand
CGCAGATCCTTGATGCCGCCCCAGAGGAACCAGACGACCGTCACGGTGCCGACCAGCGCGCTAATCATGATCACGGTGAACCAGAAGTTGCCCCAACCGTTTTTGGTGAAGCCGACGGTGAGACCCAAGATTGTGCCGATGATGAACACCAGCGTCCACGCGCCCGTCCACGAGAGCTTGAAGTAGTAGATGAAGCTGTCGCCGCGGGTGAAGTCGGTGGTGAAGCCCAGCATCTGGCGCCAGCGGGAGAGGCCGTTGTTTTTCGGGCCGGAGTGCTCGCCGGCGATCGCATAGGCGCCGCGGTGGAGCAGACGGTCGAGGTTGGCGGGCTCGCGGCAGGTGGCGAGGGACACCACGACGTAGGAGACGATGCTGGTGGCGTAGGCGACCATCGCGAGCCAGGCGCCGTTGAGGGGAAACTTCGGGGCGAGCTCGAGGAGCGCGGGGAATTTGGGCCAGATGGCTTGCAGGGTGATGCCGATGATGGCGACGGAGCAGCCGGAGATCATGGCGCGCAGCGGGAAGATCGCGGACCAGCAGAAGGCGAAGACGGCGACAAACACGATGGAGCCGCGCAAGAGGTTGAGATGGGCGCGGGGCGAGAGGGGCCTCTTGCGGAAAGGCAGCACGACGTCCTGGATGAAAATGGAGCCCCAAGAGTGGAGGTAGGTATCGTCGGTGGAGACGGCGGCGGCGACCATGGCCGCGGCGAGCAGGCCGACCACGCCGACCGGCAGGAAGGACAGCAGGGCGACGGGCACGGTGAGTTGGCTGTTGATCTGCGGGTCGGTGATGCCGTCGAGCGTGGCGCGCGCCGCAGCCGCCTCGGTGCCATAGCCCTGATGATGCAGGATCACGTAGGCCGCGATGGGCAGCAGCATGAGCATGAGGTAGGTCACGCCGTTGCGCCACTCGGAGAGCACGCGCGCCATCTTGGCCTCGTGCGGGGTGCGGGCGGCGGCATTGTAGCCCTGGGTGCCCTGCCAGCCGATGCAGTTGTAGAAGGATTTGAAGGCGATGATGGCGAAGAACCAGAAGTTGAAATCGCTGATGTCCTGCTGGTCGAAGGGATCGAGGAGCGACTTGCCCGGTGCCGTGGCGGAGAGAGCGGAGATGGTGTCGCCCCAGCCGATCTTCACGAACACGGCGATCATGAGGATAAGGAACACGATGTTCACGAACTGGGCCTGAATGAAGTCCGTGACCATGACCGCGACCATGCCGCCGCCAAAGACGAGGGCCAGGGCCATGCCGAGGAAACAGGCCATGACCGGCAGGAGGGTGCGGACCTCGAAGCCGGCGATCATGATCGTCTCGGGCAAGCCGCAAAAATGGATGAAGAAGTTGGCGACGATGCCGGGGAAGACGCCGTAGTTGAGCAGGCCGGAGATCCAGGTGAGGATGCCCGCGAAGATGCGGAATCGGCGATTGTAGCGCATCTCGAAAAACTGCGCCATGGTGAGGGCGCGGGTCTCGCGGTAGCGGTAGGCCACCCAGCCCGACATGGCGACGAGCATGCTGACCGGGGCGAGCATCATGCCCCACCAGTAGCCGGCGAAACCGGCCTGGTAGAACTTTTCAAAGTTCGCGAGAATGCTGGCCACGCCAAAGGCGGCCATGCCCTCGGAGAGGGTGAGCATGTAGCGCCCGGCGCAGCGATTGGCGGCGAGGAAATCGGATACGCTGCGGGTGTAGCTGCGTATCCATACCGTAACTACAATTAAACCGAGGATCAGGGACGCGACAATGGCCCAGTCGAGAAAAGTAAGATGCATCAGGGGTGGACTTCCGGCTCCGTGGCAAACGTGGGGTCGGTGGAAAATTGGGCCGCCGTTGCGGCCCGCTTCGCCAAGGGGAAGATCAGGGCGACTACCAGACGACGAGCGGCACGCCGCTTGTTTCCGCGGCGACCCCGCGCCAGAAGGTGGAATTCTGGTTGTAGGGCAAACGCCTCTCGTCGGCGGTGGGATTCAGGTTGTCCGGGATGACGGGCAAGAGGCGGTCCACGTGTCCATCCACGAACAGGCAGTTCACGTAGCCGTTGTTGCGCGGCATGGCGGTGGTGCGGAAGAGGACGATGCCGCTACTATCACCGATGGCGACGGTGCGGGCGGGGTTGGCCACTTCCCGCAGCGGCAGGGGCTTGATCGGGCTGGCGGGAAACTTGAGGAGCGCAAAATTATAGCCGTAGGAGCTGGTTTCCTCCGGGACGGAGTCCTTGCTCATGAGCGGCGTATGGAAAATGGTGTCGGTGAAATCCCGGACGAACATGTCGTAGGTGGTGGAGTAGGCCGGCAAGGGGCGGCTGTCGTAGGTGATGCGCCACAGCTCCCGCAGCCAGTAGTGGGTGGGGTGGAAACGGTCGCGCACCGGAAGCGTCTGCTTGTTGTCGTTGACGAATATCTGCATCGCCGAGCCGAGCTGGCGAAGGTTGTTCATCGAAGTGGAAATGCGCGCGTTTTTGCGCACGGTGCCGACCACCGGAATAAGAATCGCGGCCAGGATGCCGATGACGGCGATGACGGTGAGGAGCTCGATAAGCGTGAACGCGCGACGGCGGCGAGAGGATGTGGCGAGGGGCATGGCGGGGCAGGGTTGACTAGAAATTAAGGGGAAAAATGAGGGCAAAGCCTAACGCTTCAGGCGGAGCTCGGTGATCGTGTCGCCACCGGGCAGAGAGACGCGCCAGAGGCCTTCGCCCGCGGAAACGATTTCACGTTCGCAGATGACGTCGCCGGCTTCGCGCCAGACGAGAACCTCGCAGCGCTCATAGGACGCCAGGCGCACGCAATCGGCGGAGATCTCGAAACGCGTGACGGCGCAGGGCGGGAGGTATTTTCGCGGATCACCGATCAGCGCCCAGCCTTGTTGCACGGGGCTGAAAATCACGAAGGAGTCGGTCAGCGGGGAGAGAGTGTAGCGGACGGCATCGCGCTGAATTTCGGCGCGCCCCGAAAGACAATCGTAGCGGAGCATGGCCTCGGCCGGGCAGGCCCACACCGCGGCCTCGGCGGGCGAGAGCAGGGCGGAAGCGTGACGGTGGTCGCCGGCCGTCCACGCGCCATGGACCGGCTTGGCGGGATGGGTGAGGTTATAGGCCGCCGCCGCAGCGCAACCATGCGGGAGAGGGGCGATGACACGGTAGGCGTTATCGTCCTCGTAGGGATCCGTGAATACGCTTTCCGGCAGCGGAACGGCGGGGGCGAGCGGACGCAGGATGCGGCCGTCGGAAAAACAGAGGGGACTGATCAGCTCCGGGACGAAATTCTCGGGCGCGTCGGACAGATAAATGGGGCCGCCCGAGATGGCCTTGCTGCGCGCCATGAGCGCACCGGCGTAGCGATCGCTGGAGTGAAACATGTCGTGGTCGCCCCAGACGGTCTGGCCGAGCCAAAGCATGTTTCCGAAGGAATTGTGGAGATGGTGACGGGCGCGCCAGGGGTCTTCCTTTTTGTAATCCTCGCTGCAACGCATGACCTGCGTGGCGGGTTGATGGAAGGCGCAGAGATTGTTGTGCGCCATGCATCCGATGATGCCCTCGAAATGGCGGCGCACGGCGGTGTCCAGACCCTGACGGCAAGAGGCGGAGGCGCGCACGGCATTGGGCACGTGATCGGCGTATTTGCGAAGGTTGCCGGCCTGGTTGTCGACCTTGAGGAAATGAAATCCGGCCTCGCGGGCCGGCCGGGTGAGCGCCTCGAAAAACTTCTCGCCGTCGATGGTGGACTCGCCGGGCAGTTTGACGCCGGGGGCCACGGTGACGAGGTGCGCGTCGAGTTCGGCGCCGAGGGAATGGTTGGCGGCGATGCCGCCCCAGTAGCCGTTGAAATTCAGCCAGAGTCCGAGCCAGCGGATGCGGGTGTCGCGAATCGACTCCACGACGGGTTGCCAGCCGCGGGGAAACTTTTCCGGGTGCGGGGTGGCGGCATGCAGACGAAGCGCGTCGAGGGTCGCGGAGACCTGGCCGGGCCCCTCCTGAGTATCGGCCGCCGGCGCGCCACCGCGGGTCCCGTCGTCCACGTGGCCGTCGTCCACGATGACCCAGCGCACCGGGACATCGGACGCCGCCAGGCTGCGTATCGAGGAGACGATGATCCGCTCGTCGATGTTGAGCTTGAACTCCTCGAAGGAACACCAGCCGAGGTGATTGAAGACCTCGGGATAATTTTTGTGATGGCGAAGCCGCCCCACCCCGGCGAGCGCGGGATGCCGCAACGCAGCGGCCCAGACGCGGGCGCAGGCCCGATAAAGATCCTGATCGCGCACGGCGGCGACCAGTGGCAGCTCCTCGTCGAAACCGGGGGCGGTGCCGAAAGTGCCGGCCTCAAGGCGGAGACCCTCGCCATCGCCACGCAGCCAGGCGGCGCTGCGGTGGCCCACCAAGGGAAGAATCGCGAGGTAATCGCCGCGCTCCAGTTCCAGCACCACAAAGATACCACCGCGTTTGACGTCGCTCAACGAGCTGACGGGGAGCGGGTGACACTGGTTGTAGCCCTCGGGCCAGAGATCGAGGTCGGGATTGATGGCATGACGCTGAAACGGGGCGTAATACACGCAGCGTATCCAATCGGGCACGACCACGCGTCCGGAATACACGAGGCCGTGGTCATCGGTCAGCCTGAGGGTGGACGGCGCAACGTGGACCCACTCGCCGCCGGGAGAAACGCGCGCGGAGAGGTCGATGGTGGACGGAGCGACCTCGGGGACGAGCAGGCCGGGGCTGCTGGTCGTGAGCTGGGGGGCGATCGGGGGCATTTTTTAACGGTGTGATCCGCACGGGGCGGACCGGTCCGGATGACGGCGAGTCGGTGATTTTTGACGGATGGCGAGGGCTTCGCTCCCACGAGGAGCGAAGATCTTCAAAGGCGGTGCGATACGCACCCAAATGACTGTCGAAACGCCCGCCACGCACGGGGCGCGAAGACCCCGTGCGTGACGGACGGATTCACGCGCGACGACGCCGCGAGGCGAAGGCGAGCGAGGCGAGGCCGGCGAGCATGGCGAAAGAGGAGGGCTCGGGTATGGCGGTGACGATGAAGCCGAAGTCGTTGCCATCGACACCGAGCTGGTAGCTGGCGGTGAAGTTGTTCGCGCCGAGGAGGAAACTCTGGCCCTCGCCGACGCCGCTGAACGTTCCCGTGATCGGATTGGCGGACTGGTTGTCGATGAAGATGAATTCGGTGCCCACGGTGAGCGGATCAAAGGCCTCCACACCGGTGACGCTGAGGGACGCGCCCTCGACGATGCTGACGACCGAGGTGGCGCCGGTGACGACCAGCTGGTCGAACGAGGAGATGGAGCCCGCCTCGATGGCGAAGACCGAGGCGGCGCCGAAGGAGACGTTGCCATCCGCAGTGAAGGTGCCGGGGCTGTTGCCGGGGGCGAAGGTGCCCTGCGTAAGGGTGAGCGAATTCACACGCCCGGAGCCGCCCAGGACGGCGGTGGCGCCGTCAAGCGTCACACCGGAACTGGCCAGCTGGCCGTCCACCACCAAGGTGCCGTTGGAGACGAGCGTGGCACCGGTGTATCCAAGATCTGATGACAAGGTGAGCGTGCCCGTGCCGGTCTTGGTGAGACCGCCGGCGCCGCTGATCTCGCCGCCGAAGCTGGTCGACGCATTGTTGTTGCCCACGGTGAGGGTGCCGGCGCCAAGGGTGACCGCACCTCCGACCACGCCGCCGCCGGACAGACCGCCGACCGCCTGATTGTTGCCGTTGAGATCGAGGGTGACACCGGCGACATCGGCGAGGACAACGGTGGACTGGTTGGAGAGGGCCTGGTTGCCCACGGTGGCACTGGTGACGCGGATGGTGCCCTGGTTGATGACGGTGTTGCCGGCGTAATCGGACGGCGTGTTGGCCAAGGCCAGGACGCCCGCGCCCTGCTTGATCAGTCCGCCGTTGGTCATGCGCACGGTGACTTCCAAGTCTTCGGCGGCTCCGCCGTCATTAATCGTGAAGGTGCGGTCGCCACCGCCGAGATCTATGTAACCGGCGCCGACGCCACGGGTGATCTGGACTTTGCTGGTGGAGGCGGTCGCGTTGTTGAACGTCACGTTGCCATTGAGCAACAGGGTGCCGCCGGTGGATGCGGCGAGCAGAGTGAATGCGTTACGGGTGGCAGCGTTGCCGTCGTGGCCGATGCTCAAGCCGCCCGAGCCGACGTCGAGCACGCCGCCTATCGAGCGAGAGCCGCTACCGGCGGTGGTGGTGAAGGAGCCCGTGGTGAACGTGGCGCTTGGAGAAACCGTGAATGAGCCCGCGGTGATGGTGGTGGCCTGGACGGTCTCGGCGAAGCCCGCGGCCAGATTGACCGTGCCGCCACTCTGGCTGAGCGAGGCGGTGTCGGCGATCTGGTTGGAGCGAGCCCAGCCAAGGGTGCCGCCGCTGACAGCGAGGTTGCCCGCGACGGCGTTGGTGCCGGCGGCTTTGTTCAGACTGAGGATTGCGGCGGTGACGGTGGTGGTGCCGTTAAAGGTGTTGGCCGCGGCATCGCTCGCCCCGGAGCCCAGCGTGAGCGTGCCAGTGCCCGCCAGCGTGAGCCCGTTGCCTTCGCCCGCCGTTTGTGAACCCCAAGGGTTGGTTGGTGGTGGAGCGGAAAACCGTGGCGTTACCGGCGATATTCAGCGTGTTGGCGTAGTTGGCCCCGGAGGCGGTGGCGATCACTCGGCCACCCGACAAGGTGAGCGCGCCGGCGCCGAGCGAGGGGGTGGCCGACGAGCCGAGGGCGAGGATGCCGTCGATCACCTGGGTGCCGGCGTGGGTATTGGTGCCGCCGAGAATCACGGCGGCGCCCGTGGTGGTGTAATTGATGACGAGCTTACCGGCGCCGCTGACGCCGCCATTAATGGTGAGATTATTTGTGCCGTTGGTGATACTGCTCGTGACCGACGTGTCGGCTTCGAGCACGAGCGGGATCGAGATGACGCGGCTGCCCCCGATGGCGCTAAACTGGATTTCCGGACCGACCCCTCCATTTGCGGCAAACCGCAGAGACTGGGTGCCGCTTCGGAGAAGTGACGCGCCCCCCGTGTTGTTGCCCGAAAAAATCAACCGATTCAGCGTGAAGTCGCCGTCGATATCATTCGTCGCGCTGTAGGCGACGGCTGCCTGAGGAAACTCGAGGATCGTCGTGGCGCCCGAAACCGGCGCGCCGGCAGGCGACCAATTCGCACCGGTGCTCCAAGTGCCGGTGGCAGAGCTCCAGAGGGATTGTGCGAAGGCGCTTGAGGTGCCGGCGCAGAGGGCGAGCAAGGCGGCCGCGGCCGCTTTGCGACGAATGCAGGAATGCGATGGGGACATAGGGGTAACCAGCTGGTTTAGGGGCAACGTCGAAAAGGTTATGGAAAACGTTTACGAGTTGCCAAGGAAAAAAATGTTTTGTTTAA
>JALOTV010000422.1 GCA_025457685.1 Opitutaceae bacterium | reverse complement strand
ATTTTGCGCGGTGGTGTCGCCGTCGAGCACGGGGAAGAGCGAGGTGGTCACGCCCATGTCGCGGTTGAAGGCGTAGGCGATCTGGTGGGCGACGGTGGCCTGTGAGCCCTTGTAGGTGAAGCGGCCGAGGCGGATCTTGGTGTGATCGGACGGGTCCTCGATCAAGGACGGGCGGCCGGAGATGCCGTCGCCGTTGGCGTCCGCCGGATCGGCGAGGGCGAGGATGGCGGACTCGGGCACGGCTTCGAGCAGGCCGAGGCCGACGAGGGCGGGGGCCACGCGGACGGAGAAAAAGTCCGGGGTGACGCCGGTGAAGGCGTAGGTCGGGCGGCGCAGCGAGTAGGGCGTGCCGTCGCCGTAGGTGCCGGGCAGCTCGGTGTAGCTCGCGAGGGTGACGCCGGCCTCGGGCGTGCCGCTGGTGATCTGGGTCTGGAGCGCCTCGCCCAGCACGGGATGGGGCTCGCCGGCGGCGTTGGCACCGACCTTGACCACGGAGCGGGTGAGGGGCGCGCCGACGTTGGGCGGCAGGGAGCGGCCGTTGTTGACGTGGCAATCCACGCAGCTGTTCGAGATGAACTTGGGGCCGATCTGGCCGGTGTGGGCGGTAAAGATCGGGTTGCCGTTTTCGCTGTGCGCGCCGGTCTGGAAATTGGTGTGGTGGATACGGCGTCCGAGCAGGAAGGGCACGCCGCTGCGCGGGGCGATGTTGCCCGCCATCTGCTTGAAGCGGTGGGTGGGCTCGTTCGAGTAGTGGTAGGGCAGGGTGGCGAGGCCGCCGAGCCAGGCCTTCTCGGGCAGGCGGCGCGAGTCGCGCGAGCCGCCGGAGACGTATTCACGTTCCTCATACCAAGGCACGATGCCTTCGCCGACGACGTAGAGCAGGGTGGTGCCGTAGTAGTTGAGCTGGCCGTTGCGCACGGCGGCGAAGAACTGGCTGAGCTCGATTTCCACGCGGTCGCCAGCCCGCAGCGGGCGGTTTTCGGGCAGCTGGTTGGTGAGGGTGACGGAGTAGTGGTATTCGGTCTCGCCGGGGTAATCGGTGGACGGACCGGAGCCGACGAGCGGGGCGATGGTGTTGAAGTGGTATTCCGCCACGGTGCTGCGCCCGAGGAAGAAGGCGCGGAACTCGGCCGCGCTCAGGGGGGCGAGGGTGGTGTAGTTGAACTGGAGGCCTGTGCCGCCCTTGGCGACGCGGTCGCGGATCTCCATGCGCAGGACGCGTTGTTCCCAGTAGAAGGGCAGGTAGATGTCGTAGCGTTGGAACTCGGCCTCGCGGGCGTGGCGGGCGCGCACACGGTCGGCGATGCGGGTGACGAGGGCGTCGTTTTCCTCGAAGAGGATGGCGGGCTCGAGGGCGGTCGAGGCGTTGAAGAGCATGTCGAGCCCGAGGCCGGCCTCGGGCTGGGCGGTGATGGGCGAGGTGGTGGTGGCGCTGAGTTTGGCGCGCGCCCATCATGGCGAGGACCACGATCTGGTAGGACTGGCCTTGGGTGAGGCCGGGTATGATGGCACCGCTGACGTTGCCCACCTCGACCATGCCTTCGAGCGGACCGCCCGCGAGGCCGTAGAGCACGCGGTAGCCGGTCACGCCCTGGGTGGGGCTGGGATCCCAGGCGATACCGATGGCGTCGGCCTCGTTGGTGGTGATGACGCGCGCGTTGGTCGGCGGGGCGACGACGACTTCGGGAAGCACGAGGCGCGCGAAGGTGGCGGGGCCGGACATCGGGAACACGGTGTCGAGCGGGGCGTTTTGGCCAAAGAGGGCCGCGCCGTGGGGCGTCCAGGTGCGCAGGTCGGTGGAGAGCTCCGGTTCGTAGCGTTCGCCGAGGGTGCCGAACCAGCTCAGGCGGCCGGCGGGGGCGGTATCGACGGAGAGGCGGCGGGTGGCGGTGGAAGGCACGAGCGCGCCGGAGCCATCGGGCACGATCATGACGTCGTCGATCAGGACCTCGCCGTGGCCGCCGGAGACGGCGCCGGTGACGAAACGGAACACGACCTTGGCGCCGGTGGCGCCGGTGGGAGCGACCAGGCCGGTGACGTTGGTCTGGCTCCAGCTACCGAGCGCGCCGGTGAAGTTTTGCAGGCCGGTGCCGCCGATGATGGCGCCGGTCGAGTTGAGCCACTGCAGCCAGTATTGCTGGATGTAGGACGGGCCGGAGCTGATGGGTTTTTTCCAAAACGAGAGAGTGTAAGCGGAGCCCGGCGTGAGCGCGGAGGCGGGGGTGGAGCCGACGTTTTGGATAAAACACCGCATGCTGTGGACGCCGCTTTTGGCGTCGGTGGAGATGCGGGTGGGCGGCTGGCTGGCGAGGCGGAGCCAGTTGTTGGCGGAGACACCGGAACCGGTCTCGAAGTCGGTGTTGAGCAGGATGGGCGGCGGCTGGACCATCACGGGGTAGGTTTCCATCACCGTGAAGCCGCGCGCCGGGTCGCGGCCGGCGGCGTAAGATTTGAGGGTCGAGCCCTCGCCCACAAGTGCTGCGCCGTGGTTGGTCCAGTCGGCGAGGCTATGTGCACGAGACTGCAACTGGTAGGTGTTGCCCGTGGTGCCGGACCAAGAGATTTCCACGCCGAGTTCGAGCGCGGTGACGGGCGCGGTGGAAGCGGAAAGGGCGGCTGGGGCCCCCAGGGAGAAAAGGGAAAGCGCCCACGCTTTTACCCAGCAAGTTGAGGTCGATCGAAACATAC
>JALOTV010000188.1 GCA_025457685.1 Opitutaceae bacterium | reverse complement strand
GGCGTGGCCGCGCGGCCGATCAGACCGCGAGCGCCTGCACGATGTCGGCCTTGATGTCGTCGATGTGCTCGATCCCGAGCGAGACGCGCAGACCGCCCGGCGTCACCTTGGCCGCGAGTTGCTCGGCCGGACTCAGCTGCGAATGCGTGGTGGACGCGGGGTGGATGATGAGCGTCTTCGCGTCGCCCACGTTGGCGAGGTGCGAGATGAGTTTGAGATTGTTGACGAAGCGCTCCGCGCGGGCGCGGTCGCCCTTGAGCTGGAAGGACAACACGCCGCCAAAGCCGCGCGTGAGGTATTTCTTCGCCGCCGCATGGCTCGGGTGGGAGGCCAGGCCGGGATAGCTCACCGCCTCGACGTCGGGATGTGTTTCCAGCCAGCGCGCCAGCGCGAGGGCGTTTTCGCAGGTGCGCTCCACCCGCAGCGAGAGCGTCTCCAGCCCCTGCAGCAGCAGGAAGGAGTTGAACGGGCTCTGCGCCGGACCCCAGTCGCGCAGCCCCTCGATGCGGCAGCGGATGATGAACTGGATGTTGCCGAAGGGCCCGCCGAGGCCGAACACGTCGTTCAACACCATGCCGTGGTAGCTCGGCGAAGGCGCGGTGAACTGCGGGAACTTTCCGTTGCCCCAGTTGAAGGTGCCCGCGTCCACGATCACGCCGCCCATGCTCGTGCCGTGGCCGCCTATCCACTTGGTGGCCGACTCCACCACGACGTGCGCGCCGTGGCGGATGGGCTGGCAGATCGCGCCGCCGGCGCCGAAGGTGTTGTCCACGACGAGCGGTAGATCGTGCTTCTTCGCGAGCGCCGCGAAGGCCTCGAAATCCGGCACGCTCAGGCCGGGATTGCCGATGGTCTCAAGGTAGATCGCCTTGGTGCGCGCGTCGATCAGCGGCTCGAAGCTGGCGACGTTCACCCCGTCGGCGAAGCGCGCCTCCACCCCGATGTTTTTGAACGCGTTCTTAAACTGGTTGTAGGACCCGCCGTAGAGATGCGAGGTGGTCACGAAGTTGTCGCCCACCGAGGTGATGTTGTTGAGCGCGATGAACTGCGCCGAGTGCCCCGACGAGGTCGCCAGCGCCGCCACGCCGCCCTCGAGCGCGGCGACGCGTTTCTCGAACACGTCGTTGGTCGGGTTCATCAGGCGCGTGTAGATGTTGCCGAACTCCTGCAGGGCGAAGAGGCGCGCGCCGTGGGCGGAGTCTTTGAACTGGTAGGCCGTGGTCTGATAGATCGGCACCGCGCGGGAGCGGGTAACGGGATCGATTTCTTGGCCGGCGTGAAGCTGCAGGGTTTCGAAGTTCATGGCGGGTAAACCTCCATGCAACCGCCCGCCGCCCGCGGCGGCAAGCCCCTCCCTCGCGGGCGGGGATTGAACGCCGGCCGCCGACACGCAGGATGTCGCCCGATGCCACGCCGCCCACCCCCGCCGCCCGCGCCCCGCGCGTCGTCCGAAGACGACGCGCCCACCTTCCTGTCCCGTCAGGTCACCACCGCGCGCCGCTTCTACCTCAACCTCAATCCCTCGCGGCGCGCGCCGCTCGCCGTGGTGTGCGGCGGCTGGGAGGCCTGCGCCGCCGACTACGCCATCGACCGGCGGGACTTTCCCTACCTCTCGATCGAATTCGTCGCCCAGGGCCGTGGCGAGGTGTCGCTCGGCGGCGCCCGTCCCCAGGCGCTCGGGGCCGGCTCCTTGTTCACCTACGGCCCCGGCACGGCGCAACGGATTCGCAGCTCGGCCGCGGACCGCCTGGAAAAATACTTCGTGGACTTCGCCGGCACGCACGCCCGCGCCCTGCTGCGCGATGTCGGACTGGCGCCCGGAGCGGTCGTGCGGCTGGGGCCGACGTCCGAGGTGCGCGATGCCTTTGACCGCCTGATTAACCTCGCCCTCGACCGCGATCCACACACCGAGCGCGCCTGCGCGCTCCAGCTCGAGCTTCTCGTGCTGCTCATCGCCCGCGCCATGCGCCCCGCCTCCCCGGCGGAGCGCCGCGCAAGGGCCACCTTCGAGCGCGTGCGCGCCCACATCGACGCGCACTTCCTCTCGCTGCGCGGGCTGTCCGCCATCGCCTCCGCCTGCCATGTCGACGCCTCGCACCTGTGCCGGCTTTTCCGGCGTTTCCAGGGCGAGACGCCCTTCCGTTACCTTCAGGATCGCCGCATGCGCTGGGCGGCCGACCGCCTCGACCTCGGCGCGCGCCTGGTCGGCGAGGTGGCCGAGGAGCTCGCGATGGATCCCTTCCAGTTTTCCCGCGTCTTCCGGCGCACGCATGGCGTGCCGCCGTCCGCCTTCGCCCGCGCGCGGGCAAAACCGGCCGGCCCGTGATCGCGCGCCGATCCGGTCCCGGCCGCGCTCACACGAGCACGTGGATCTTGGTCACGGCCGACGGATCTGCCGCCCAGTCGGCGAGCGCCGTCCCGGCCTCGTCAAACGAGACCGTGCGCGTGATCGTGCCGGCCACCGGGTAGCGGCCCGTGCCGAGCATGGCGACCACCTGCCGGAAGTCCTCGCGCGTGGCGTTGCGCGAGCCGAGCACGTCCAGCTCCTTGAGCACGAAAAGCTTCGTCTCGTAGCTCACGGGCGCCTTGGCGTAGCCGATGTAGACCACGCGACCGGCAAAGCCGACCTCGTCCACGCAGGCCGTGAAGGTGGCGGGCGATCCCACCGCCTCGATCGCCACGTCGGGTCCGTGGCCGGCCGTGAGCTCGAGCAGGCGCTCGTGCAGATTTTCCTTCGCCGAATTGATGACGTGGGCCGCGCCCGCTTGTTTTGCCATTTCCAGCTTAGGGTCCGCCACGTCCACCGCGATCACCCTCGCGCCGCGGTGCAGGCTCGCGCCGGAGATGGCGCCCAGCCCGACCATGCCGCATCCGAACACGAGCACCGTGTCCGCCGCCGCCACCCGTCCCCGCGCCGCGGCGTGGAAACCCACCGCCAGCGGCTCCACAAGCGCGAGCTCGGCCAGCCCCAGGCCCTCCGACGGCACGAGTTTTTCCCACGGCACGGCGATGTATTCGGTGAACGCGCCATCCTGCTGCACGCCGAGAGTCTGGTTGTGCCGGCACGCGTTCACGCGCCCGGAGCGGCACGAACTGCACGTCCCGCAAGTCGTGTAGGGCAGCAGGGTCACTGACTGGCCGGGGGCATACTCCGGCGGCACTCCCGGCGTCACCGCCTCGATCGTGGCCGCGATCTCGTGCCCCGGGATCCGGGGATAGCTCACCAGCGGATTGCCGCCGCGAAAGGTGTTCAGGTCCGAGCCACAGAAACCGAGCCGGCGCACGCGCAACAGCACCTCGCCGTCGCGGGGGATCGGTTTCGCTTTTTGCCCGTGGGAAACACGACCCGGCGCGTCGATCAGGAAAGTTTTCATGGTGCGGAGGCTCAGTTGTTTTCCGCCCGGCCGGATGACCAGGAGAGGTTGTGCACCGGCGCCAGAACCGCGAGCAAACGCTCAAGCAGATCGCGGTCGAGCGGCGCCTCCGCGTCGGCGATGTTGGCCAGCACCCGCTTGGGGCTGGCGGTGCCCACCACGTGGGTGTGGATGTCGGGATTGGCCAGGGAGAATTGAAGTGCGAGCCGTCCCAGGTCGGTGCCGTGTTCGCGGCAGATCCGGGCGGCCTCGGCGCAGGCCCGCTTCAATTCCGCCGGCGCGGGATGCCAGTCGGGCGGACCCGCGTCGCTGAGCAGGCGCATCGCCAGCGGCGCGGAGTTGAAGACGCCGACTTTCTTCTGCGCGAGGTAGGGAAGGTGATCGGCGAGCGCGGTGTCGTTCAGGCAATAGTGGCAGTAGCTCTGGATCTGGTCCACGTCCACGCGGTCCATCACCTGCCGAAAGAGGCGCACCGGCAGGCAGGTGATGCCGACGAAACGCGCCTTGCCCGCCCGCTGCACCTCGCGCAGCGCCGGTATGGTCTCGGTGACGATCTGGTCGATGTCGCCGAATTCCATGTCGTGCACCTGGATGAAATCCACGTGATCCACCCCCAGACGGGCCAGACTCTCGTCCACGCTGCGTTTCACCCTCGCGGCGGAGAAATCGAACTCGGCGGCCGTCTTGCCGTAGCGGCCCACCTTGGTGGCGAGCACGTAGCGCTCCCGCGCGATGCCCTTCAGCGCCTTGCCCAGCACGGTCTCCGCCAGGGTGCGGCCGTAGTAGGGCGCGGTGTCGATGAGGTTGATGCCGTGATCGAGCGCGACATGCACCGACCGCACGCCCTCGGCCTCGTCGATGACGCCAAACTCCGCGCCGAGCGACGAACCTCCGTAGGCAAGGATGGAAACATTCACGCCGGTGGCGCCAAGGGTGCGGTATTTCATGGGAACAGTGTCCCGCCACCCTACCCCGTTTCCGTGCCCACGAGAATGACCGCCCTCGCTGCGCGCATGACGATTTTTGGCGCGCGCGCCACGCCCGTCGGATCCGCCAGCCTTTTCCGCGCCCTTGCACGCCGGGCTCTCGCGCCATGCAATCCGCCATGGCCGCGCCGCGCATCCGCATCTTCTCCGATCTCCATTTTGGCGACCGGCGCAGCACGCTCGACCGCCTCGCCGCCCTCGATCCTCTCCTCGCCGGCGCGGATGAGATCGTGCTCAACGGCGACTCGCTCGACACCGTGATCCCCGGCCACGCCCCGCGCCTTGCCGCCCTGCGCGACCACTTCGCCGCCTCAAGCCGCGCCGTCCACTGGATCAGCGGTAACCACGATCCCGATATATCGGCCGAGGCCGAACTCCTCCTCGCCGAGGGTCGCGTCTGGATCACGCACGGCGATGTGCTCTTCGACGGCATCGCCCCGTGGAGCCACCACGCCCCCGAGCTCGCCCGCCTGCTCGCCAACGTGCCGCCGCCTCCACCCGGATCGCCCGCGGCGTCGAACGCGCTCGCCGACCGCCTGCGCCGCCACCGCTCGGCCTGCGCGGCCTTGATGGCGTCGCCCGCCTTCATCGCGCCCGGCACCCTGCCCCGCCCGCTGCGTCTGCTGCGCACGCTTTTTCCGCCCCGCCGCCTTCTCGCCATTCTCCGCGCCTGGCGCGACACCCCGCGCCTCGCCATCGCGCTCGCCCGGCGCCATCACCCGCAGGCGCGTGTCGTCGTGATCGGGCACACCCACCGCCCCGGCGTCTGGCGCCCGCGCACCGAGACCGATCCGTGGGTGATCAACACCGGCGCATTCGCCCGCCCGCTCGGCGGCGCCTTCGTCGAGCTGCATGGTGAGCGCGTGCTGGTTCGCCGCATCGTGCGCCGCGCGGGCGCTTTTTATCCCGGTCGCACCCTCGCAGATTTTACCCTTCCTCCGCCTCCGTCGCCCGCCCCACTCTAGCGCACGCCACGCCTCATGGACTTCACGCTCCCCGCATCCGACTCCGCCCCGCACGGGCTGCCCGTCATCGACTTCCGCGCCGAGCTCAACGACGAGCAGTTCAACGCCGTCACCGCCGAGCCCGGCCCGCTGCTCGTCCTCGCCGGCGCAGGCTCGGGCAAGACCCGCACCCTCACCTACCGCGTCGCTTACCTGCTCTCCATGGGCGTGCGCCCGGGCGAGATCCTCCTGCTCACCTTCACCAACAAGGCCGCCAAGGAGATGCTCGCCCGCGTCGAGCAGCTCACCGGAGTCGAGCCGCGCCGCTTCTGGGGCGGCACCTTCCACTCCATCGGCGCCCGCATCCTGCGCATCTACGGCGACGCCATCGGCCTACCGAAAAACTTCACCATCCTCGACGCCGACGAGTCCGAATCGCTGCTCAAGACCGCCGTCGAGTCCGAGGACAAGTTGTTCTTCAAGGACAAGACCCACCCCAAACCCGGCCCGCTGCACAACGTCATATCGCTCGCGCGCAACACCCGCATAGACCTAGCCGAGACCGTGCGGCGCAACTTCCCCCAATACGACGAGATTTCCCACCGTTTCCCCGCCTTCGCCGCCGCCTACGCCGCCCGCAAGCGCGAGCAAAACGTGCTCGATTACGACGACCTGCTCGAGCTCTGGCTCGACCTCCTGGTCAAGGCCCCCGACGTCGCCACCTACTTCACCAACCGCTTCCGCCACGTCCTGGTCGATGAGTATCAGGATACCAATACGCTCCAGTCCGAGATCGTGGACCGCATGGGCGCGCACCATTGCGTCATGGCCGTGGGCGACGACGCCCAGTGCATCTACTCGTGGCGCGGCGCGAATTTCGAAAACATCATGACCTTCCCCGATCGCCACGAGGGCACGGTCATCCACCGCATCGAGACCAACTACCGCTCCACCCCGCAGATCCTCGCCCTCGCCAACGGCGTG
>JALOTV010000187.1 GCA_025457685.1 Opitutaceae bacterium | reverse complement strand
AAAAAACCGCCGCTCCCTTTCGGAAGCGGCGGTCGGCGAAGACGACGCTAGAACGTCGCTCCGAGTCGAAGGGTTACTTCTTCTTGGGAGCGGCCTTCTTGGCGGCGGGCTTGGCAGCAGCCTTGGGGGCGGCCTTCTTGGCGGCCGGTTTGGCGGCGGCTTTGGCGGCCGGCTTCTTCGCGGCAGCCTTGGGGGCAGCCTTCTTCACCGTCTTTTTGGCAGTAGCCATGATGTGTCTCCTGTTGTTTTGGTTCTGGGTCTGACACCGGACGAAGACCTGGGGAAAGGCCCGCCGGACACTGCGCACTTTGCGCTGCGTGAGCGGCAGCATTCATGCACGCATTATCTTTGCAAGCACCAGATGAGCGAATGCGCCGGATTTTGGCGGACACCCCCTCTGTATCCTGAATCTGGATACGCCCATTCCGTGCGATTTCCCCCCTCCGCCGCCGAGCCCGCCGCCGCCGCCTCCGGTCAAATCCGGTTTGCACCGCGCCCGCCTCGTGCGAAGGTGGCGCATCCTCATGCAATCCGTCCTCCCGGAGCTCGCGCTCCTGTTCGTGCTTCTCCTCGTCAACGGCTTCTTCTCCATGTCCGAGCTCGCCGTCGTCTCGGCGCGCAAAACCCGTCTCCGCGAACTCGCCGAGGACGGTGACCCCCTCGCCGCACGCGCCCTCGCCGTCGCCGAGGAGCCCACCCGCTTCCTCTCCACCGTGCAGGTCGGCATCACCCTCGTCGGCACCTTCACCGGCGCCATCGGCGGCGCGGCCCTCGCCGACGATCTCGCTCCCTACCTCGCCGACTGGCCCCTCGTCGGCCCCTATGCCGGCCCCGCCGCCTTCGTGCTCGTCGGCGTGGCCATCACCCTCGCCTCCGTCGTCATCGGTGAGCTCGTGCCCAAGCGCGTCGCCCTCTCCGCGCCGGAAACCATCGCCCGCCACGTGGCCGGCCCCGTCGCCCGCCTCTCCGCCCTCGCCCACCCCGTCGTCGTTGCCCTCACCTGGCTCACCGAGAGCATCCTCAAGCTCTTCGGCCTCGGCGAAGTCCGCGACCAGTCCGTCTCCGAAGGCGAGATCAACGACCTCGTGCAGCAAGGCCTCAAGACCGGCGCCTTCAACCCCACCGAGTCCGAGATGGTCGCCGGCGTGCTCGAGCTCGATCAGCTCGGCGTCACCGCCATCATGACGCCGCGCCCCAAGATGGTCTTCCTCAACCTCGAGGATCCCGACGAGGTCAACTGGCGCAAGATCGTCACCAGCGGCCACTCCCGCTACCCCGTTTACACCACCCACCGCGACCAGGTCGTCGGCGTCGTCACCGTCAAGGCACTCTGGGCCAACTCCGCCTTCGGCCTCCCCGCCAACCTCAAGAACGTCATGGCCCCGCCCCTCCTCGTCCCCGAGGGTATGACCGTCATCCACCTCATAGAGCAGTTCCGCAAAACCGGCCAGCACCTCGCCCTCGTCACCGACGAGTTCGGCGCCATCCAGGGCCTCGTCACCCTGATCGACGTCATGGAGGCCATCGCCGGCGACCTCCCCGAAAAAGGCCGCCGCCACGCGCCCGAGGCCCGCAAACGCGACGACGGCTCCTGGCTCATCGACGCCACCCTCCTCATCCCCGACTTCAAGGAACTCCTCGGCCTCGACGAACTTCCCCACCAGGACACCGCCGAATACAAGACCGCCGGCGGCTTCGTCATGACCTACTTCGGCCGCATCCCGCGCGCCGGCGATCACTTCGACCACGCCGGCTGGCGCTTCGAGGTCATCGACATGGACCGCCACCGCATCGACAAACTCCTCGTCGCCCGCCTCCCCGAACCCGCCGGCGACACCGACCGCGACGACGCCTCCGAATCCGACGCGGCCGACGAGACCCGCGCCTGATCCGTCGCGAGCATCCTGCGAACAACCGCGAACAAGTTCCCCTTGTCCGCGCGCCACGGCATCCCACCATCCTTGTCGCCGTGACCGCCGATCCTTCATGCCGCCCGACCCCTTCACCGGAAGACCGACCCTCATCCAAGGCCCCCGGCTCCCTTCCCCCGAAGACCGCCGCCACCTTCAACACGATCACCGGCGAAGACTGGAAGCGCTCGCTCGCCTCAGCGCGGCGGCGGCGCGCGTCGGCATCGGAACGGATCCCGACGATGACCTCGTCCTCTGGGAAGCCGACGAAGTAGGCCTCCTCGCCGGCGCCGATCCGCTCTGGCACGAACTCTCCGAGGCCGCCCGCGAGTTTCGCGAACACCTCCCGCTCGTCTCCCTCGCCGACTTCGGCTTCCCGCCCGACGCCGGCGACCTGCTCGCCGAGTGCCCGCCCGCGCTCCGCCCCGTGAGCAGCGGCGTCGAGGCCACCGCCTTCGAGAGCGCCCACGATCACTCCATCTACAAATTCTTCCTGCCCCGTGCAGACGGCCGCATCGGCGGCACCTTCGCCTTCCGGCGCGGCGAGGACCACGCCCTCCACGCCGACGCCGCCGACGGTTCCTACCGCGCCATGCTGGAGAAATTCGACGTCATCCTCCGTCTCGATGGCATGCCCATCGAGGTCGTCGGCGTCACCCGCGAAGAGGGCGTGCTCATCACCAAGCAGACTCTCGGCCGCCTCCTCTCCGAAGGTGCCGACACCTCCGGCGTCCAGCCCGCCCCGCTCATTCCCATTCCCTCCCGCCTGCTCCGCGCCCACCGCGACCACCCGCGTCTCTTCTTTTTGGACAACACCCCCTGGCTCGTCGCCGACCTCCACTCCAAGAACCTCGTCCGCGCCGCCGATGGCGAACTCCGCGCCATCGATCTGCTCGCCGCACCCATCCCCGCCGACCTCATCGCCGCCGAGCCCCTCCTCCACGATTGGCTGCTCCGCATCGCCGCCGACCCCCGCGCCGGCCTGCTCCGCGAGACCCACGACGACGACCTTTGATCGACACCACATCCACACACCGCCGGTCGCCTGCGCATCGCCACTTTTTCAGTTTCCGCGCTTCACTTTCGCGCGCGTGGCCCGATTCCAGCAAACTGATCTCGTCTGCCGACTTGCCCAAGCCCCGCAGACATACCTAGCCTAAACAGACATGAGCCGCATCGCCGAAGCCCTCGCCAAAGCCAAGGAACGCGCCGGCCCCACCACCGCGCCCTTCCTCGCCAACTCCGCCGCGCCCGATGCGGCGAGCCAGCTCGCGCGCGCCCGTCGTCACCAGCGCTTCTGGGTTACCCTGCTCTCCCTCGCCGCCGTCGGCGCGGGCGTCCTCATTTGGCAACGTCTGGACGACGTCCCCGTCTCTTCCGCCACTCACGCGTCCGCCTCCGCGCCCGCCGCCCACTCGTCCGCCTCGGCCCCCGAGCCAGTCGCCCCCCCGCCATCCGAACGTCTCGCCCCCGGCGAGCCCGATCCCGCCACCGCCCGTATCGTCCTGGCCCTCCCCATCTCCGCCGTGCAAACCGGCGAACGCCCTCGCCTCATCCTCCAAGGCCGCCTCGTCGGCATCGGCGAGCCCGTCGCCCCCGGCCTCATTTTCACCGGTCTGCGCAACCAGCACGTCCTCATCACCGACGCCAACGGCGCGGTCTACGAGCGGAAGTATTGAGCCCGTCGCGGCCCCGCCCGCCACGCCGCGCGCGCCTCAATACTCGATGCCCGCCTGCGCCGGCACGCCGACGTCGAAGGGGTGTTTGATCACCCGCATCTCGGTCGCCAGATCCGCCGCCGCCAACAACTCCGCCGGCGCGCCGCGCCCCGTCACCACCACGTGCTGGTCCACGCGCTTTTTCTTCAACGCGTCCACCACTTCATCCACCGGCAGGTAGCCGAGCTGCAACACCACGTTGAGCTCGTCGAGCAGCACGAAATCCACCTCGGGATCTGCCATGTGCTCCAACGCCCGCGCCCAACCGCGCCGGCAACACGCGATGTCCGCCGCCTTGTCCTGCGTGTCCCAGGTAAAGCCTTCGCCGTAGTGGTCCCAGGTCAGCAGCGGCCCGCGCAGCAGGCGCTCCACGTGGTCGTTGCTCGCCTTGATGAACTGCACCACCGCGACCCGGTGTCCGTGGGCGAGCTGCCGCGCCACCATGCCGAAAGCCGCGCTCGTCTTCCCCTTGCCGTCGCCGGTGTGGCAGATGAGCAGACCGCGCCGGTCCTTCGCCGCGCGCATCTTCGCGCGCATCTCCTCCTGCAACTCGCGCATGCGCTCGCGATGCTCGGCCTCGGTCTCGGTGCGATAATCCTTCTTCGTCGTCATAAAAACAGGGTCAGTCCCGGCTCCACGCGCGCGGTCACGCCAAACACCTCCCGCAGCAGCTCCGGCGTGAGCACCTGCTCCGGCGCGCCCGCCGCGCGCAGCCGGCCTTCGTGCAACACCACCACTTCGTCGAGGCAGTGCGCCACGCGCAGATCGTGCAGGGAAAACACCAGCGTGCCGCCCGCCCGCGTCAGCTCGCGGCCGAGCATGAGTGTCTCCAGCGCATGCCGCGGATCGAGCGCCGCCAGCGGCTCGTCCCAGAGTTGCAGCGCCGCGCCCGTCGCCCACGCCCGCGCCAGCAACACGCGGTGGCGCTCGCCGCCCGACAGGCGGTCCACCGGCCGGTCCGCGATGCGCGCGAGCGCGAAACGCTCCAGCGCCTCGCCCACGCCCGTGTCGTCGTCGCCGTGCGCATAGCGCCCCTGCCCCACCACCGAGCGCACCGAAAAGCCAAATTCAAACCGCGCCTCCTGCGGCACCCACGCCGCGCGCCGGCCGCGCTCCAGCACCGGGATGCGCGCCAGCGCCTCGCCACCCCAACGCACTTCGCCCGGCACCGCGCTCGGCAACAAACCCGCCGCCACCTGCAGCAACGTGGATTTCCCCGAACCATTCGGCCCCACGAGGCCGATCATCTTCCCCCGCTGCGCGCTCAAACTTAGCGCCTGCAAGCGCCCCGGCACGGAGACGTTCTCCAAGGACAGCGCCGGCGCCACGTTGGACATGGAGCCCGTGGCGGAACGGCGGAGCCGTTTCGATTCGTTGTCCGCCGCGCTCATCGTTCGCCCCTCCGCAGCAGCCACAGAAAAAACGGTCCGCCCACCAGCGCCGTCACGATGCCGAGCCGCAGGTCGCCCGCCGCGCGCCCGAGCAGATCGCACCCCACCACGAAGGCCGCACCGGCCACGAGCGAGAGCGGCACCAACCCGCGATGCTCGGGCCCGACCAGCAGACGCAGGATGTGCGGCACCACCAGCCCGACAAAGCCCACCGTGCCCGCCACCGCCGTGGCCAGCGCGGTCAACACGGTCGAGAGCCCGAGCAGGCGGCGGCGCAGGCGGCGCACGTCCACCCCGAGACTCTGCGCCTCCTCCGCGCCCAGGCTCAGCAGATCCATCGGCCGCCCCAGCGGCAAAAGCAGCAGCGCGGCGGGCAGGATGGGCAGCGCCATCCAGACGTGTTCCCAGGTCCGGTCCTCCAGCCCGCCGATCAGCCAAAACAGGATCTGCGCGTTTCGTTCGTAGGTGATTGTGTGCGCCGAGAGCACATAGCTGGTCACCGCGCCGAGCAACGCGTTCAGCGCCACGCCCGCCAGCAGCAGGCGCTCCGTGCTCGCGCCGCGCCGCGCCAGCAGGATCACCGCGCCGGTCGCCGCCAGCGCGCCCGCCACCGCGAAGAGCGGCACCGTCAGCAGCGACACCGCCGCCAGCCCGCAGCCTATCGCCACCACCGCGCCCGCCGCCCCGCCCGCGCTCACGCCGAGCAGGCCGGGACTGGCCAACCCGTTCCGGAAATACGCCTGCATCACCAGCCCGCTCGCCGAGAGCGCCGCCCCGACGAGCAAGGCGATCAGCAGGCGCGGCATGCGTATGCTCCACACGATGGTCGCGGCAAATTCGTCGCGCCGCAGCAGCCCGTCCAGCAACTGCCCGGGCGTCAGCCGCGCGTCGCCCACCGCGAGCGAAAGCGCCCCGAGGCCGATCAGGGCGGCCAACGCAAACACGAGCGCGGGAACGGTGCGGCAGGCGGCCTTCATTCGGCAAACACCTCCGGATGCAGCGCGCGCGCCAGATGTTCATAGGCCTCCACGCGAAGGTGGCTGACGCAGCCCAGCATCCAGCCCGGGATCACCGCCGCGCGGCCTTCGCGCACCGCCGGCAAAAACTGGTAGGGCGGCAGGCGACGGTAGGGCGCGAGCGCCGTTTCCGCCGTATCGCCGGCCAGCACCACGCGCTCGACCGGCCAGCCCAGCAGGCGCTCCGCCGGCGGCGCGGCGTGGCCGCGCAGTCCGCCGAGCGTCGTCGCCAGATTCTCCGCCGCCGCCCGGTCGCACAGGTC
>JALOTV010000012.1 GCA_025457685.1 Opitutaceae bacterium | reverse complement strand
GCCGCCCCCGAGTCTGTGCTCGCCCGCGTCGGCCGCGCCGCCGCCAGCATCGTGTGGCGCGAGTTCGGCTTCTGATTCCCGTCCGCCACCTGACTGCGCGAGCTTCGACCTTCGCGCGCCGGCCTCCGCGTCGTCTCGCGGCGCGCCATCACACGTTGCGATAGGCCGATAACTTCGCCCCGTCCACGATGCGGATGCTCGCGCCTTTCACCTGGATCAGCCCCTCGGCGCGAAAGCGCGCAAACGTCCGCGACAGCGTCTCGCTCGTCACCCCGAGCTGCCCCGCCAGCACCTTCTTGGAAACCTGCAGCTGGATCTCGACCGGACACCCCAGCGCGGCGGCCGGCGACTGCTGCATCAACCACTCAGCCAACCGGTGCTCGATCTGACGGCCCTTGATGTCCTGCAACGATTGCACGAGGTGCTTCAGGTGCAGGCTCATCGAGCCCAGCATGTGCAACGAGAGCTCGGGCTGGCGGCGGATCAGGTCGCGGAAACGCGCCTTGTTCACCACGATCACCTGGCTCGGCTCCAGCGCCATGCCATTCGCCGGATAGGTCTCCACCGTCGCCAGCGTCACCTCCGCGAAACTCTCCGGCGGGCGAAACACGCAGATGATCTGCTCCCGGCCGTCCGGCGTCACCTTGTAGATGCTGACCGAGCCCGTCTGCATCACATAAAAACCCTCCGACTTCTCCCCTTCGCGAAACAACATCTCGCCGCGCTGCAGACCGCGCAGCGAACACCCCTCCGCCACCAGCGCCAGGTCGGCCGGGCTCAGCGAGGAAAACAGGCGGCTCTGGCGCAGCGTGGCACTGATGGCGGCTTGGCGCAGCGAGCCCAGACCTGCGGGGGCGGATTGCATGGACGTGAAAGTGAGCGCGTGCCTTGATGCAAATCAAGGCTCGGTGGTCGCGCGTGCGCTATCCTCGCCTCCATGCCCACGCCCATGTCCGCCCCCGCTCCGCTCTTGCTCGACATCCGTCCGCTCTGCGCCGCGCATCAGGCCCCGCTGCCCGTCATCCTCGACGCCGTCGGCCGCCTCGCGCCGGGGCAGGACTTGGTCCTCGTCGCGCCCTTCGCGCCCGCGCCGCTCTACGAGCTGCTCGGCCGCCAGGGTTTCGTCGCCACGCCGCGCGAACTCGGCGACGGCGCGTGGGAGATCACGTTTCACCGCGACTAGGTTTCGCGCTCCACCCCCCCCGGCCGCTTATCGGTGCTTTATCGCCCGCGTTTTTTCCACCACCCCGGCTCGGGCTCATGGTGCTCCCGCCAACGCATCTGGCGGGCGGAGAGGATCGCGGCCCGGCCGAGATAACCGACCAGCGCATGCGGCGCGGCGCGCTCCACCACCGGGAGCCGCCCCACGTCGTGGGCATGCATGCGCTCCAGCGCCTCATGCAGGGTCTCGTCGGGAAATGCCCGCACCGGATCACGCGTCATCACCGCGTCCAGCGTTTCGCCCGCGTCGCCGCGCTCCACCGCCGCGAGCAGGTCGCCGCGCGTGATGATGCCCGCGAGGCGACCGTCCGCGTTTTTCACCAGATAAGCCTGGGAGCGCGACAGCCCCGCGTCCCCCGCGCCGATGCGGTCCGCCAGCTCGCCCACCCGCATCGCCTCGTCGATCACGACGGGATTTTTCTCCATCACCTCGCCGACCCGGACTTGCTCAAACACATCCGCGGCGAAATCCGCCGGCACCCTCACCCCGCGCCGCTCCACCGCCTCCGTCATCAGGGAGCGCGGCGACAGCAGATGCGCCACGCCCACCGCCACGGCCGCCGCCGTCGCCGCCGGCCAGAGCGCCCCGGCCTGGTGCGTGATCTCCACCGCCAGCACCACCGAGGCGAACAAGGCCCGCGACCCGCCCGCGAAAAAAGCCGTCATGCCCGCCAACGCCGCCAGGCCTGGCGACACTCCGGCCAATCCCGCGCCCTGCGCCGCCGTCGCCGCCAGCGCGCCGACTCCGCCGCCCACCACCAGCATCGGCGCAAGCGTGCCGCCCGAGGTGCCGCTGCCGAGCGAGACGATCCAGATCACCAGTTTCAGCCCGCACACCAGCGCCACCGTCCCCGCGCCCAGCTCGCCTCCGAGCAGGGATGTGATCACCTCGTAGCCCGCGCCCAGCACCCGCGGCTCGCACCACCCCGCCACGCCCACGACCAGACCGCCCAGCACCGGGCACCATAGGGGATTGATCGGCAGGCGCGCAAAAAAATCCTCCGTGCGATGCACCGCGCCGCCCGCCGCCACCGCCAACACGCCGGCGACCGCCCCTATCCCCGCGAAACACCCCAGCGCCGTCAGCGGGGCGATGTCCTCCGCCGCCGAGGCCGCGAGCGGAAACACCGCCCCGCCCTCGCCGGCGGCCATGCGCAGGGCCTGCGCGAGCGCCGCGGCCAGCGCCACCGGCACGGCCGAGCGCGCGCGAAATTCAAACAACAACAACTCCACCGCCAGCAGCGTCGCCGCCACCGGACTGCCGAAGATCGCCGTCATCGCCGCCGCCGCCCCCGCCGCGAGCAGGATCTTCCGCTCGTTCGTGGTCATGGTCAGCGCCTGCCCGAGCAACGATCCCGTCGCCCCGCCCAGCGCGATCACCGGGCCCTCCGCCCCGTAGGGCGCGCCCGTGCCGATCGAGATCGCCGAGGCCAGCGGCTTCAGCACCGCCACGCGCGGCGAGATGCGGCTCCGGTTGGCCAGCACCTGCTGCATCACTTCCGGGATACCGTGGCCGACCACGCCGCGCGATCCGAAGCGCGCCAGCAGGGCGATCAGCCCTCCGCCCAGGGCCGGCACGAGGATCACCCAGGCGCCGAGCCCGTGCCCCGTCGGTGAGACCGCCTCGTGCGACCACTTGCCGTAAAAGGCCAGCCGGGTGATGGCCGAGATCGCGAGGTGGAGGGCGTGCGCCGCGAGCGTGGCCAGTCCCGCCACCAGCAGGGCCAGCACGAGCAGCCAGACAAATCTCCGGCCGGCCCCAGGCCCTGCGCTCGGGGTGGACGCCCGGTCGCTCACGTCGCCACCGCCACCTCGGCCCGTCGCCCGCCGTTCTCGGCCATGCAGGCGGCGGCGACCTTCGGTTCACCACGCCAGTAACGCGGATACCGATGCCGCCGCGTCGTGCGGTGGTAGGCCCACGCGAGCGCGATCAACAACACCGTGCCCGCCAGGGTGGAAAACAGGAGCAGGCTCCAGCTCGGCTTGGCGAAAAACACGATGATCGCGTTGGAGCCCGCCGGCGGATGCAGCGTGCGCGTCCACATCATGCCGCCCACCGCCAGCCCCGTCGCCATGCCCACCGCCCACCAGGTCTGCCCAAACAGCGCCAGGCACCCGAGCGCGATCAACGACGCGAGCAGATGCCCGCCCACCACCGCGCGCGGCTGGGCCAGCGGCGCTTCCGGCAGGACGAAGAGCAACAACGTGGAGGCGCCGAAGGAGCCCAGCACCATCAGCGCCTGCGTCACGTCCGCCACGAAGGTCAGGACGGAGACCGCGATCATCGCGCCCAACGTGGCGAGCGCGATCTGGGACTTGGTAAACTCGGGCGACATGACGAAAGCACCCCATGAGGGATTTTCATTCCACGAGGTCGAGATTTATCGTGTTACGATATTATTCGCATGCCCGCTCGACCTAGGGACGGGAAGCGCGTCCGGCCTTTTCAGGCCTCGGGCGGCTGGTCGGCCGCGCGGCGCAGCAGGCCGATCAGGCGCGGGCCGGCGGTGCGAAGCTCGTCGCGGTGCTCGCGATACAGTTTCTCCAGGGTGCGCAGGCCCTTGGCGGTGAGCGTCACCTCCACGCGGCGGCGATCATCCGCCGCCGCGGTGCGGCGCACCAGACCGAGCTTGCCCATGCGGTCCACCAGGCCGACCGCGCTGTGGTGGCGCACCTGCATCTGCTCGGCGAGTTCGCCCATCGTCACCCACTCGCGCCCGGGGTAGCCCTGGATCGCGAGCAGCACCTGGTATTGCTGAGGGGTCAGCCCGTGGCGGGCGGCGGCCGCCTCGCTGAAGCCGAGAAATTTGCGCAGATTGTAGCGAAACTCCGCGAGCAGGGCGTAGTCGGCCTTGGTCAGGGCGGACGGGGCGTCGTCAGGGCGCGTGGTGGGCATGCACTAGGGCAAAACCGCGCGCGGGCGCACCCGCAACGGCGAAGCGCCGCTGCCGTGCGCCCGCGGCCCGGATCACGCGGCGGCGAGCGCGCGCGGGAAGAGCACGTTGTTCTCCTTGTGCACGTGCTGGTGCATGTCGCGCTCCAGGCGCGCGAGGGAGTCGTAGAGGGCGCGGAAGGTGTTGCAGGCCCACTCGGGCGGCGCGTAGCCGTCGGTCAGCTCACGGAAGCGCTCCAGCGCTCCGCCCGCCTCCGCATGCTCGCGCTCCAGCTCCGCGACCGCCGCCTGCAACTCCTCGCGCTCGGCCGCCGATCCGCCCGTCGCATCCAGACGACGGATACGCGGGAAAACCTGCGCCTCCTCGTCCGCCATGTGCGACATGAGTTCGGGAGCGAACTGCTCAAAGACCCGCCGTATCTCCATCAGGCGGGGCTCGTCGCTGCCATGCACCGCGGCCACCTTGCGGGTCATGAAATCCAGACGCGGCAACTCCTCCCGGAGGTAGCCGTGGTGCGCCGTCTCGATGTGGTCGCAGAGCACGCCCAGGCGCATCGCGTCCGCGTTTACCGGCGCGTCGCCGCCAGCCGCGCCGTCCATCGCTTCCAGCATCGTCAGCACCGTGACGGCGTCCAGGCCCTTGGCGGCGCAAATCTCGGCAAGCGGCTTCTTGCCGCCGCAACAATAGTCGATGCCGAGCTTTTCAAAGACGCGCGCCCGGATCGGGGCGGCGCGCACGAGTTCTCCGACGGTGGTGCTTACGTTCAGTGTTTTCATGGGCGATGGGTTGGCCGGGGACGGCGCGGACCGGCCCGCGCGTCTCCCGGTGCCCGCATCCCGCCCGGCTTTGCGAAACAAGAAAAGCCGCCAGGCGAAAAGGCATGATCCAGATCAAGTCCGCGCGCGAAATTTGCTCACGACGCGCCCCGCGCCGCGTCCCATCCCAGCAGCTCGCGCGCGACGGGCGAGAGTCGCTCCGGCGTCCAGAGCGGCTCCCACACCAGCGCTACCTCCGCGCCGGATACGCCCGCCAAGGCCTCGACCGCCGACTTCACGCCTTCGGTGATCACCTCGCCCGCCGGACAATAAAAGGAGGTCAACGTCATCGTCACCCGCACCGCGCCACCCTCGTCCACGCGCACGCCGTAGATGAGGCCGAGGTCGCGCACGCTCACGCCAAACTCGGGATCATGGACGCGACCGCAGGCATCGAGCACGGCCGTGACCAAGGAAGTTGTTTCAGGAGAGTTCATGGGGAAAAAGGTTTCAGGCCCGCGCCAGCAGGTGACGCAGCACGCGGGCCGAGTTGCCCAGCCAGGCGGCGGCACCGGCCGCGAGCAGCCACCCGCCCGCCGTCGCCGGCCAACGCGCGCCGCTGGCCGCGCCCGTCACCAGGCACACCAGACCGGCCCCATGCAGCCAGAGCCACAGTTTCTCCAGTTTCCGAGAGGCCAGCGCGGTCGCGATCGGCACCGGCGCCTTGCCTACTCGGGGACCGTAGGCGCGCATCCAGACCAGAAAGGGCAGGATCTTGGCCAGCATCCCCAGCACGGCCAGGCTGAGACCACCCGCGATCACCAACAAGCCGTAGGCCGCGATCCCGTTCCAGGCCGGCGCCTCGCCGGCCGCCTTGCCCGCCAGCCCCAGCCCCGCGAGCGCGGCGAGCCCGAGCACGGCCAGGCCGATCACAAATGCGCGCACCCCGACATCGAGCCGACGCCGGCGACGCGTTGCCAGCGTCGCGGCCAGCGCGACTCCGCTGCCCGCGATTCCCGCCGCCAACACACCCGCCCCCGTCAGGATGAGCGCGCGCTCGTTCCACGCCAGCCCCGCCGCCAGCACCGGCAGGCCCGCCTGAGTGGCCAGCAGCGCCGCCATCGCCAGACAGGGCCGCCGCGCCTCGCCCATCGTAAACATGGGCACGAGTTGAAAGGTCACTCCCTGCAGCAGCGTCGCGAAATAGCCGGCCAGCCCGAGGTGCGCGTGCGCATGCAGCAGGTGGATCGCCGGGAGCGGCAAAAACCCCTGCCGCCGGTTGATCGCGAGCGCCACGCCCGCGAGCGTCGTCGCGAGCAGCCAGCCCGCCGCGAACAAGAAACTCCACGCCGCCGCGTCGCGCCTGCGCGAGGCGAGAAACGTGCGCAGCGTCGCCAGCGCCGCGATCAGGGTGCCCGCCGCCACTGCCGCCCCGCCGAGTCCGGCAAACACATAACGTCCCCCAGCCAGCCCACACACCAGGGCCGCCACGCCGGCGGTGTGCAGCACCGCATGCGTCCACAGCCAGCCGTCCCGCACGCGCAGCGCTTCGCCCAGCACCACCGGCATCAGCTGGTAGCCCGCGCCCAGACACACGCTGAGCAAAAATCCCGGCAGCCACAGGTGCGCCACCGCCACCATCTCCGGATGAAGGTAGGGTGGCACGCCCGCCGTCGTCGCGCGCGCCAGCCACGCCGCCGCCAAGCCAAAGGCGAGCTGCCCGGCAATGAGAAACACCAGCGGCAGCCGCCCGCCGCCCGTGAGCGGCACCGCGCCGCCGGGCCGGGCCGCCGCGACCGGCGCACGCGCGCCCGCCTCAGGCGCGGCGAAGCGTGATGATCCAGTGTCCATGGGTCTGCTCCTCCGTCACGCGCCGCACTCCCCGGGCGGAGAGTGTCTCCAGCAAATAAACCGGACGACGATCGGTGCGCGCCAGCAGCACGCCGCCCGCGCCGAGCGTCTCCACCGCCGCGAGGATGCGTATCATCGGCTCCGGCGGTTCCAGACCTCGCGCGTCCACCTCCATCCGCATCGCGCCGTCCCCGCCGTCCGGCGAGGCCGTGTGGTTTTCTAAAGTGTCAGCATGCGGGGTATCGAGGTTCATCGCCGACGAGCCTAGCCGAAAAGAAACCGCCGCGCCTTGACCTGCATCAAGGCCGCCGGCCCCGGCATCCGCTATTCTGCGGCCATGTCCACCCGCGATCCCGCTCCCGTCCGCCCTCCGCGCACCCCGCTGCTCGTCCGCCTCACTTACGGCCAGCTCGCCCTTGCCGTGCTCGCCTTCGCCGCCGTGCCCGTGCTCGCCCTGAAAAAAGTCCAGTCGCCCGATGTGCTCGCCGTCGCGCCCGCGAGCGCGGACACCATCGACGCCGCCGTCGATTCTGTCGCCAGCCCCGTCGCCGCGCTCGCCTCCGCTCATCCGCTCGCGCGGGGCGAAGAGTTGTTCGGCCAGTCCTGCGCCGCCTGCCACCAGCCCACCGGCGCGGGCATCCCCGGAGTGTTCCCTCCCCTCGCCAAGTCCGACTTCCTGCTGGCCGATCCGGAGCGCGCCGTCGGCGTCGTCCTCCATGGTCTCTCCGGTCTCGTCACGGTCAACGGCGTCGCCTATCAAAGCGCGATGCCAGCCCTTCCGCTGGAGGATGCCGATGTCGCCGCCATCCTCAGCTACGTGAACCAGGCCTGGGGCAACGAGGGCGCCCCCGTCACCGCCGAAACCGTCGCCCGCGTCCGCGCTGCCGGCCCCAAATCCTGAAACCGATTTTCCGCCCAAAACCCACCTCCACCCCGCATGAACACCAAACGCCCCACCGCCCGCCTCGCCGGGCTCTTCCTCGCCGCGCTGGCCGCGGTCTCCGCCGCCTCCGCCTCCGAGGTCCCGTCTGCCATCGCCGGCCGCGTGCAGCTCCCGGCCGACGTGGCCGCCCTGCCCGTCGAGCAGGCCATCCTCACCGCCCCGCCGCTCGTGCCGCCGCCCATCACCCGGCGCACCCCCGCCCGCGTGGTCGTCAACCTAGAGGTCAAGGAGGTCGTCGCGCGCATCGCCGACGGCACCGACTACACCTTCTGGACCTACGGCGGCACCGTCCCCGGTTCCTTCATCCGCATCCGCGCCGGCGACGTGGTCGAGTTTCACCTCAACAACCACCCGTCCTCGAAGCTCCCCCACAACATCGACCTCCACGCTGTCACCGGCCCCGGCGGCGGCGCGGCCTCCACCTTCACCGCCCCCGGCCACAGCTCGCAGTTCACCTTCAAGGCCCTCAACCCCGGCCTCTATGTTTACCACTGCGCCACCGCCCCCGTGCCCATGCACATCGGCAACGGCATGTATGGCCTCATCCTGGTCGAGCCCGAGGAGGGCCTGCCGCCGGCCGACAAGGAATACTACGTCATGCAGGGAGACTTTTACGCGAACGGCGCCTTCGCCGGCGGCGGTCTCCAGACTTTCGATACGCCCAAGTCCATCGACGAGCGCCCCACCTACGTGTTGTTCAACGGCGCGGTCGGCTCCCTCGTCGGCGACAAGGCCCTCACCGCCGAGGTCGGCCAGAGCGTGCGCCTCTTCTTCGGCGTCGGCGGCCCCAATCTCGTCTCGTCCTTCCACGTGATCGGCGAGATCTTCGACAAGGTGTGGCTCGAGGGCGGCAGCCGTCTAGCGCAGGAAAACGTGCAGACCACCCTCGTCCCCGCCGGCGGCTCCACCATCGTGGACTTCAAGGTCAACGTCCCCGGCACCTACGTGCTCGTGGACCACTCGCTCAGCCGCGCCTTCAACAAGGGCGCCATCGGCATGCTCAAGGTCGCCGGCCCCGAGGACCGAGTCATCTACTCCGGCAAGGAGGTGGACGCCGTCTACTTCGGCTCCTCCGCCGAGGAGGGCTCCGCCGCCGCCAAGCGCCAGGCCGAGCTGGAGAACAAGATCAAGGCCGAGATCAAATCCAACCCGACCATCGCCGGCCTCACCAAGGAAATGCAGATCGAAAAGGGCAAACAGGTCTACATGCAGAACTGCTTCGCCTGCCACCTTCCCACCGGCGAGGGCATGGCCGGCGTCTTCCCCCCGCTCGCCAAGTCCGACTTCCTCCTCGCCGATCGCGAGCGCGCCATCCGTGTCGTCCTCAAGGGCATGAGCGGCCCGATCACCGTCAACGGCCACCCCTACAACGGCGTCATGCCGCCCCAGGGCGAGGTGCTCACCGTCGAGCAGGTCGCCGACGTGCTCACCTACGTGACCAACAGCTGGGGCAACTCCGCCGATGCCTTCACCGCCGACGAGATCCGCAAGGTGAAGGGCGAATAAACCGCCACCCGCCCGCCCGCCATGCCCCTCCGCCGCACCTCGCCCGCCCGCCCGCGCCTCCCGCTCCTCGCCTTGCTCGGCCTGGCGCTGGCGGCGCTCGCGCCCGCGCTGCGCGGCGGGGAGGCCATGGCCGTCATCCCCGCCGGCGCCTACCGGCCCATCGCGCGAGCCACCACCGATCCCGAGATCGTGCCGGTGACCGCCTTCCGCCTCGACGTCCTGCCCGTCACCAACGGCGAGTTCCTCGCCTTCGTCACCGCCCACCCGCAGTGGCGGCGCTCCCGCGTCTCGCCGCTGTTCGCCGACGAGACCTACCTCGCCCACTGGGCCGGCGACCTCGACCCCGGCCCGTCCGCCGCGCTCGACGCGCCCGTCGTGCATGTCTCCTGGTTCGCCGCCCGCGCCTACGCCCGCAGCCTCGACAAACGCCTCCCCGCCCTCGCCGAATGGGAACTCGCCGCCGCCGCCGGCTACGACACGCCCTCCGGCCGCGACGAGCCCGCCTTCACCCGCGATCTCTACGCCTGGCTCTCCGCCCCCACCGCCGATCCGCTCCCGTCCGTCGGCGCGTTCCGCCCCGATTTCCACGGCGTCCGCGCCCTCCACGGCCTCGTGTGGGAATGGGTGGACGACTTCGACACCGCCATGGTCACCGGCGAATCCCGCGCCGACGCCGCCCGCGACCAAAACCTTTTCTGCGGCGGCGCCGCCGCCTCCGCCACCGATCCCGGCGACTACTCCGCCTTCATGCGCCAGGCCCTCCGCTCCTCCCTGAAGGCCCGCCAGGGCACCGCCTCGCTCGGCTTCCGCTGCGCCGCCGACCTCCCCCTTCCCCCGTCCGCTCCATGAAAACCTCCGCCTTCCTGCTTGCCGCCCTGCTCCCGCTCCTCGCCGCCCCCGCCGCTCGCGCCGCGAGCTGCTGCGCCCCCGCCCTGCCCGCCGGGGAGCCGCTGCCCGCCGCCTCGCTCTACCAGAGCGAGGTCGCCTTCACCACCGACGCCGGCGCCGCCTTCACCCTCGCCGACCTGCGCGGCCGGCCCGTGCTGCTCGCGATGTTCTTCTCCTCCTGCGCCTACGCCTGCCCCGCCACTGTGGTGGACCTCGTGCGTATCAAGGAAAAACTACCGCCCGCGCTGCGCGACGAGGTCCTCGTCGTCATGGTCTCCTTCGACGTCGAGCGCGACACCCCCGCCGCCCTGCGCGCCTTTCGCGAGACCCGCGGCCTGCCCGCCGACTGGGTCCTCCTGCGCGGCGAAAACGACTCCGTGCGCGAGATCGCCGCCCTCCTCGGCGTGAAATACAAACGCGAGGCCGACGGCCAGTTCGCCCACTCCAACCTCGTCACCGTGCTCAGTGCGGATGGCGAGATCGTCCACCAGCGCGCCGGCCTCTCCGGCGGCCTCGACGAGGCCGCCGCCGCGCTCGTCGCCCTGCAAACCCTGAAACATTGATCCACATCAAGGCGCGCTCCGCCCGCCTCCGCTAGACTCTCCCCGCCATGAAACTCCGCTCCCTCCTCGCCCTCGCCCTGCTCACCCTCGGCGTCACCGCCGCCCCCGCCCTGCGCGCCGACGACCCCGTTCCGCGCGAGATCGCCCTCACCGCCAACGACGCGATGCAGTTCAGCCTCGCCGAACTCACCGCCGCCCCGGGCGAAAAAATCGCCCTCAAGCTCACCCACGTCGGCAAACTCCCCAAGACCGCCATGGGCCACAACTGGATGCTCTTCGCCGCCCTCCCCGAGGCCGAGATCACCAAGCTCCTCATGGACGCCATGAAAAACGCGCCCGACTACCTGCCCGCCGACCGCTCCTCCATCCTCGCCCGCACCAAACTCCTCGGCGGCGGCGAGAGCGACACCGTGGTCTTCACCGCCCCCGCCAAGCCCGGCGCCTACCCCTTCTACTGCTCCTTCCCCGGCCACTTCGCCATGATGAAGGGCAAACTCGTGGTGAAATAAACCGCCCCGCCAGACACCCGCCGCGCGCTCCGTATCCAAATTTAAATTACATCCTCATGTCCTCCCGCCTTTCCGCCCTCCTCCTCGCCGCCCTCGCCGCCGGCTCCTCCGCCTTCGCCGGCCCGTGGTCCGTCCGCGTCGCCGCCACCTGGCTCGAAACCGTGGACAAATCCACCAACTCCGCCGTGCCGGTCGAGATCGAGGACAAGCTCATCCCCGAGTTCGATATCACCTACGCGTTCGACGCCCACTGGTCCGCCGAACTCGTGCTCACCATCCCGCAGGAACACAGCGTCAAGACCGCCGGCACCCGCCTTGGCAGCTTCAAGCACCTGCCGCCGACCCTGCTCGCCAAATACACCTTCGATCCCATCGGCGGCTTCCGCCCCTACGTGGGCGCGGGCGCGAATTTCACCCTCATCTTCGACGACGACCTCGCCGTCGGCGCCACGCCCCTCAAGCTCGACTCGTTCAGCGTCGGCCCGGCCGTGCAGGCGGGTTTCGACTGGGCCATCAACGACGTCTGGTCGCTCAACTTCGACGTGAAGCGCGCCATGCTTCGCACCGACGTCGAGGCCGGCGGCGCGAAACTCACCGAGGCCCGCCTCGATCCCTGGCTCTACTCCGTCGGCTTGCGCTACGCATTCTGAGCCCTCGATCCGGCGACCCTCCGCCAATCGCCCCCAACCCCTTCCGCGCCCGCGAAAGGGGTTTTTCATTGGCCTCAGCCGACGTCGCCCGCGCGACCCGACGCCTTGCACGCCCCAAGCGCATTAAGGAAAAACACCGGCGCGCTCGCCGCCATCAACGCGCTCGACACGAAGAGCAGGCCGGCTGGCGACCACGGCGGCGACCAGCCCAGCGCGACCGCCACCAGCACCAGCTCGGACATCGCCGCCGCCGCGAAAAACACCCCCAGTGCCACCCGCAATCCCCCCGTGTCGCGCAACCAACCCTCGCGACACGCGAAGGCCAGGAGCGCCGGCGTCACCACGCCGAGAAACACCAGGTGCAGAAACGCGATGACCACGAAGCGGTGATTTACCCACGCCTCCAGCCCGGGCGCGGCCGAGGCCGTTTGCAGCACGAGTTTCAGCCCCCAGCCCGCCACGGCCAGCGCGCCCAAGGTCCGCACCACCGGCGACGCCGCGCGCGCGGCGTGTTCACCCGCGCGCCCGCCCTGCCTGCGCACCGCCGCCGCGAAGTAGCCCGCGCCGATGAGCTGAGCCACCCCGCCCGCCGCCGCCACCGCATGGACCCAGCCCGGAGGCGCGAGCCACAGGGTGGACTGCGCCAGCGTCAGCACCAGCCCCGCGCCCTGCCAGCTGGCGGAGGCGAGCGCGAGCCGCGTGCCCGCGTCATCCCTCGCCGCGCCCGGCCCTTCGCGCGATTGCAGCAGCAGCGCCTGGAGGAAAAACAGGAACCACCCGTTGTATTGCCCGTGCAGATAAAAATAGATGCACAGCGCATAGGCCGGACTGTCGCGCAGCCCGAGCGCGGCCAGCGGCCCCAACGCGAGTGGCCCCAGACCGGACAACACCAGCGCCGCCAGCGCCACCCGCAGATGCGCGCGCCCCCCGGGCGTCGCCGTGCGGGCCCGCCACAAGCGCCACGCAAACACCCCCGCGCATCCCATGTGCAGGGTGGAAAACGCGATGCTCGCCGGCCCGTAACCCTGCACCGGAAACGTCGCCAGCATGCCCAGCACGGCGACCTGCAGCACCACAAAAAGCCGCCGCTGGCCAGCGCGCGCCTCGGCCGGGATGAAGCGCGCCAGCGCGAAGGCGAAGAACGCGTTGAACACAAACCCGAGAAACGCGGTGTGCGAGTGCGCGTGCAGCCAGTGCCCGTAGTCGAACCCCGCGACCGGCCGCACCTGCGCCCACCGCAAGACGGCGCCCAGCACCGCGACCACCACGAGGAAAACCAGCGCCACCACCCAAGCCCGCCCGCCATCCACGCCGAACCGTTCGCGTGCGCAGGAGGAGGACGACGAGCCATTCACGCCCGCATGGCAGCGCGCCGCCCCGCTCGCCGCAAGCCCCGCCCCCTGCCCCCGCCTTCACGTCTCCGCCGTCCCCCTCAGGTTTCAGGTCTCAGCTCTCAGGTCTCAGGTCTCAGGTTTCCGCCTTCCGCCCTCCGCCCTCCGCTTTCGCGGCACACATTTCACGTGCACAAATGTAATTAATTACATTTGTGCTTGAGTTTGTCTTTTTCCCGGCGAAGAAAACCCGCCTCCGCTCCCGCGTCTTTCCGGCGTGCCCCGCCTGGATCTGGACCGAGCTGACCACTCCCCACCACGTCCCCGTCCACTCCTAGCAAGACTTCGCTGTCATGGCGCTGACCCACTCCAAACTCTCCTTTCCTCCCGCGTTTGCCTGGGGCTATGCAGCCGCCGCGCCCCAGATCGAGGGCGCCTCTTCTTTGCACGGAAAGGGCCCTTCGATTTGGGATGCCTTTGCCGCCCGGCCCGGAACCATCCACGGCGGCGACGACCTATCCGTCGCCTGCGATCACTACAACCTTTACGCCGAGGACTTCGCCTTGATGCGAGAGCTCGGCGCCCGCCACTACCGGCTATCGGTCGCCTGGCCCCGGATCTACCCGATGGGCGACGGCGCCGTGAACTACGCGGGGCTGGATTACTATGACCGTCTCATCGATTCCCTCCTCGCCGAGGGCATCACGCCGTGGGTCACCCTCTTCCACTGGGATTTGCCCGATGCGCTCGAAGGCCAGCATGGAGGCTGGCGCAGCCGGCGCATCCCCGAGCTTTTCGGCCGCTACGCGGACACCGTGGTAAAGACCCTCGGCGATCGCGTGAAAAACTGGATCACCATCAACGAGACCGTCTGTTTCACCCGACTCGCCTACGGCGGCCACGACAAGGCCCCGGGGGCCAACGAACCGGCCGGGGTGGTCAACCAAACCTTCCACCACGCCTTGCTCGCCCACGGCCAGGGCGTTCGGGCCGTGCGCGAACACGGCGGCCCCGGCGCTCGCGTGGGCATCACCGACAATCCCGCCGTGCTGGTGCCGGTCACCGAAACCCCAGCCGACATCGCCGCCGCCCGCGAAACCTTCGCCTGGGCCAACGAACGCGTCCTCGGCGCCATCCACCGCGGCGGCTACGCGCCCGCCCTGCTGGAGGCCGATGGCCGCGACGCGCCGCGCTGGCAGCCGGGCGACTTCGACCTCATCTCCGCCCCGACCGATTTCCTCGGGCTCAACATCTACACCGGCGCCTGGGTCCAGGCCGGACCCGACGGACGGCCGCGCACCCTCTCCTACCCGCCCGCCTACCCGCGCGCCGATTCCCCCTGGCTCTACCACGTGCCGCAATCCCTCTACTGGGGCCCGCGTTTCTGCGCCGAGCTCTACCGGCCCGCTTCGATCTACATCACCGAAAACGGCGCCGGCTACGACGACCCGCCGCCGGTCGACGGCGAGGTGCACGATCTCCATCGCCGCGACCTCGTGCGCAACTACCTCCGCGAGCTCCACCGCGCCATCCACGACGGCGTGCCCGTCGACGGATACTTTCTCTGGAGCTTCATGGACAACTTCGAGTGGCAGGACGGCTACGCCCGCCGCTTCGGCGCCGTTTACTGCGATTTCCGCACCCAGCGCCGCACCCCGAAACTCACCGCCCGCTGGTATCGCGAAGTCATGTGGGCCAACGCCCTCGTCTAGCCCCGCCCCACCCTTCCCCGGCCACCAACCCGCCCCGCTTTTTTTCTCCGCCACCATGAAAACACATACCCTGATCCTCGGCCTCGTCGCCTGCTTCACCGGCGTCGCCGCCCACGCCCAAGTCCTCATCCGCGACTTCACCGTCGCCGGTCTCGATTTCACCTACGTCAGCTGGGACGGCCAAGTCACCCAGACGCTCACCGGCATCGAAATCTCCGGCACCGCGACCGCGAGCGGCGGTGGCGGCGCCGGCATCGCCGCTCTGAATCTCTCCGGCCAGGACTTCCTCACCGCCTTGGTCAAGACCCTGCCCGGCAACACCGTCCCGAGCTTCAATCTCCTGCTCAGCAGCCCGGGCAACTTCGTCTCCGGCTACTCCATCGGCACGGCCGGCATCGGCACCGAATACCAATCCGTCTCGGTCTCGCTGCTCGCCCCGACCTTTGTCGGCTTTGGCGCGGCCGGTCCGGCGGATCTGGCCAACATCACCGGCTTCCAGATCCAAGGCAGCTTCGCCAACGCCGACGCCCTCGCCCTCGGCTTCGCCCGACTCGAGGCCACCTCCGCCGTCCCCGAGCCCGCCTCCTACGCCACCCTCGCGGCCGTCGGCGCCCTCGCCATGACCGCCTGCTCCCGCCGCCGCGTCCGCTCCGCGGCGTGATGCCGGCCACACCCCTGCCCCTGCATCGCACCGCGTTGCCTGCCGGGGCCGGGCTCAGGCGACTTCGCCTGGCACCGTCCGCCTCGCGGGCACCCGCCCCGGTGCCCGCCCCGCCCCCTTCGCTCCCCGCCCGTGGCGGGCAGCTGTTCTCCGCCTTTCGCTTTCGTCCCACCCCCAAAATGCACTCCGTCCCACTCCGCGCGCTCTGCGCGCTCTTCCTCGGCGGCCTGTCCGCCTTTGCCCAGGAAAAGCTCCACATCCACACGTTCGACCGTCTCCCCGCCGCCCTCAAACCGGCGCAACCCACCGTCACCTACGGCGGCACCTGGGCACCCGACCCCGAAAACACGCCGCCCGCCGACGTCACCAAACGCCTCACCTACGAGGGTCTGGAATTTACCGGCACGGCCACCACCAACGGATTCGTCACCTTCACCTACAACGACGCCAGCGTCCTCGATCTGAGTCGCTTCACTCGCATCGAGGTCACCGTGGCCGGGCTCACCGGCAACCAGCTCAATCCCCTCACTCTTGAGCTCGGTTCCCAAACGGGCGGGACCACGCGCCGCAGCGTCTTCTACGCGGGCACCGCACACCTCACCCGCTTCGGCGAAAAGGTGGTGTTCCACCTCGACAACCCCAGCCTTACCCCCGTCTGGCACCGCGACGGAGGCGTCGCCTACAACCGCGCCGCGGTGAAAACCATCACCCTCGGCTCCAATTGGCCCAACCCCGCCGGGAACGTGCGCGTCATCATCCGGGATGTGCACGCGGTCACCGACTCCCTCATGGAGCCGCTCCATTTCCCCAACGCGCGCATCGCGGGCTACGGCAACTGGTTCAATTGGACGAAAGACGGCAATCGGATCAACCTGCCGCCCGGCGCCACCGCCAGCTCCGGAAACGGGCTCTACCTCGGCTACGTCGGCGGCAATCCCGCCGTCCAGGACGAGAGGGATCTCACCGGCTACGAATACCTCGACATCGAGGCCGGGCTGCTGGCTGGCAACGACTCCGACCTGCGCATCGACCTCAAGTCCATCGGCAACGGCGCCAGCTTTTGGATCATTCCCCGCCAGTCCTTCTCCACCAACGCCCTCACCACGCTGCGCATCAACCTTCGCACGCCCGTCGGCCAGAGCGACGCGTTCCCCGTCAATCTTTCCCGGATTTACGGAGTCCTCCTCTCGCCCGCCGCCACCGACGGCAAACCCGTGCGTTGGCAAATCGGGGGCCTGCGACTCGTGCCCGCGCCCGCCTACACCTACCGGCGCGGCATCAACATCAGCCACTGGCTCTCGCAGAACAGCAGCTACTTCCCCTACGCCAGCCCGACGCGCTTCCGCGCGGCCCTCGCCACCCACCTCTCCGACCTTCGCCGCAGCGGTTTGGTCGCCATCGACCACATCCGCATCCCCGTGGAGTATCAAAAAATCGGCAACCTCGGAGGCACCGCGAGCAACCCCACCTTCACGCTGATCAACGAAGAATGGCAAAACGGTCAGCTCACCCGCGGCATCAAGCCCCTGGAGGACGCCATCGCGTGGGCGCGCGGCGAAAACCTCGGCGTCATTCTCGATCTGCACAGCCTGCCCGGTCTGCAACTCGGCGGCTACGCCCCTGAAACCCCCCACACCCTTTTCGCCGACACGAATCCCAACAGCCTCCAGCGCGCCCAGGCAAGGGCGGTCTGGCGGACGATCGCGCAGCGCTTCGCCAACCACGGCCCCTGGCTCCGCTTCGAACTCATGAACGAGCCCGTGCGCCTCCCGCTCGGCACCGTCGACAGCAACACCCGCGTCGCCGTCGTCCAGGAAGACCTCCGCCGGGTCGTGCGCGAAAGCAATCCCAACCGCGTCATCTACCTTACGGCAAACGACTCGGGAAATCGCGGCTCCTTCTGGGGCTTGCAGCTCTCCCAGCCCCGCTACCCGGCCTTCAACACGCGCCCCACCACCGCGCCCGCCGACCCCGATGCGCTCGCCTTCCGGCCGGACAAAAACGTCGCCTACACCATCCACTACTACGACCCCGTGCCGCTGACCCACTACGGTTTGCCCACCGGCAACAAGAAGGCCGACGGCACGGATGAGATTCACAACATCGCGCGCACCGCGGCGCAGCTCGACGCCGCCTTCGGCCCCGCTGGTGGCATCGCCACCACGTTCTCCGGCCTGCGCTGGGATCTGATCAACCCCGCCGCGACGAACCATGCCCTGCTCGAGTATCGCGAGGTGCATGTGGGCGAGTTTGGCATCACCAAATCCGCCATCGACGCCCACGCCTCGCTCTACCCGCGAAACGGCTTCACGGATGTCCGCGCCCAGTTCATGCGCCGCGTCCGCGACGAGGTCGAGAACCACGGCTTCGCCTGGTCCGCTTGGGACTACCTCAACACCGAGTTCTCCAGCTTCGACGGCGCCGGCGACACCCCCGCCGCCAACACCGCCGGCCAGGCCCTGATCAATCCCTGAGCCCGACCTGTCTAATCACCACCCCGCCCCATGGCGGGGTGGTTTTCGAGTTTCAAGAAAGCCCCGTCGGTCGAACCACGGAAACGGCCATCCCGCCCTGGTCCCCACTCTTCGTTTACCAGCTCGCCCCACGCCCCACGCGGCTTGGTGCATCGCTTCCCCTTTGCCTCATCCCCGCCTAATCATGCACATTCCACCCCTCCGCATCCTGTTAATACTGGCGCTCTGCCCCTTGATCGCCTCCGCGCAGGAGAGACTTCACATCTACACGTTTGATCGCCTCCCCCCGGCGCTGAAAGCTGCACAGCCTAAGATGGTCGCAGGCAACACCTGGGCCTTTAACCCCTCCGCCCCGGAAGCGTTTACCCCCAACAACACCACCATCAATCGCCTCACCTACGAGGGATTGGAACTGAACGGTGCCGCCACCACCAACGGATTTGTTACCTTCACCTATGACGCCTCCATCGATCTGCGCCGCTTCACCCGCATCGAGGTCACCGTCGCCAGCCTCCCTAATAACCAGCTAAATCCGCTCACGCTCGAGCTGAGTTCCACGACCGCTGAAGGCACGCGACGCAGCGTATTCTACGCGGGCACCGAACACCTCACCCGCTTCGGCGATAAGGTGGTGTTCGACCTCGACGACCCCAAGGTTAACGACGTCCAGCACATCGACGGAGGCGTCGCCTACAACCGCGCCGCGGTAAAGACCATCACCCTCAGCTCCAATTGGCCATCCCAGCCACTGCGCGCGCGTCTGATCATCCGCGACATACAAGCGGTCAACGACACCCTTTTCGACCCCACCTTTTTCCCTCCCAAACGCATCGTCGGGCAAAACACCTGGGCACCGTTCGCGAGCCCTGCACAAGGGCGTCTCGTGCTGAAAAATGGAGCCAGGGCCTTGGAGAACAATAACTTTCGACTTAGCTACACGGGGACGAATCCGCCAGACGAACGGGACCTCACGCCCTACGAGCTGTTTGCCATAGATGCCATCCCCCTCCCAGACAACGCCTCCGACCTTCTCATCCGCCTCTACTCCTCTGATGGCAACCAGAGTCGCTGGCAGATTTCCCGTAGCGCCAGCACCGGCGCCGGAAGAATCTTCAATTTACGCGCACCCAACGCGCAAGGCGGCCGCCCTCCGGCCAACCTGTCGCGCATTACCGACATTTACATCGGGGCTGCTGTTAACGACGGCGCGCCGGTTCGCTGGAGCATCGGGGACATCCAGCTGCAGCCCTTCGAACGCAACCCCACCTTCACCTACCGTCGAGGCATCAACATCAGCCACTGGCTCGCACAAAACGAGTCCTACTTCCCATATGCGTCCACCGCGCGCTTCAACGAGACTATCGTCGGCCGCATCGCCAGCTTCCGGCGCGACGGGAAACCCGCCTTCGATCACATCCGGATCCCGGTGGATTATGACAAGATCGGCCATCTTGGCGGGACGGACGACAGCCCTACCTTCGCCTTGATCGACGAAAGAATGGCTCCCTTGCGAAACGCCATCGTGTGGGCGCGCCGCGCAAACCTCGGCGTCATCGTCGACCTGCATAGTCTGCCCGGCCTCTCGATGGATCCGAACACTCAGCACTTCATCTTTGCCGACACCGATGCAGGCAGACGCGCGAGTCGTCAGGCTGCGGCGGTATGGCGGACTCTCGCCCGAACCTTCGCCAATCACGGCCCCTGGCTTCGCTTCGAACTCATGAACGAGCCCGTGTGGCTTCAGTCGCAGGACTACATTATTAATGCCACCCGTATTGCCAAAGTTCAGGAAGACCTTCGCCGGGTCGTGCGCGAAAGCCACCCCAACCGCGTCATCTACCTCGCCCCCAACAACCGTTCCAACCTCGGGTCTTTCTGGGGTCTTCAGCTCTCCCAGCCCCGCTACCCGGACTTCAACACGCGCCCCACCACCGCGCCCGCCAACCCCGATGCGCTCGCCTTCCGGCCGGACAAAAACGTCGCCTACACCATCCACTACTATGACCCGATGGAACTGACACACTACTACCTGCTGCGCGACGATAAGGGCAATTTTGTTCATACGACTCGTCAGGGTGCCGACGCGCTGATCGCCGCCTTGGGCGTCCCCGGTAGCACCGGCAGAATCACCAACGACTTCTCCAGACTGCGTTGGGACCTCATCAACCCCGCCCCCTCCAACCACTACCTGCTCGAATATCGCGAGGTGCATGTGGGCGAGTTCGGCATAAGCAAAAAAACTGAACTGGACCACCAAAGCGCATATCAGAACCCGCTTCTCACGCCCTTCCGTGACGCCCGCTACCATTTTATGCGCCGCGTTCGCAATGAAGCGGAGCCGCGCGGCTTCGCTTGGTGCGCCTGGGATCACCTCGACACCGACATTTCCGCCTTCGATACCATCAACGGCGTGATCACCCCCAACACCGCCGGCCAGGCCCTGATCAATCCCTGAGCCCGCACGCCTCCCGCCCTGCCTCCGCCCCGGCTTCCGCAAGGTCGCCGGGGCTTTGTCGTCTTACGCACACCCGATAAAGCGGTGGCCGCGGACTGTGCGTGATCACGAATCCGCCAGCCGTCCTTTATGCTCGCCGCCCACCCGCCTCTCCGTAGCTAAGCCCTCGGGCCACCCTGCTCCGCGCGCCCTCCGATGCCCTCCGAACGTCTCAACATCTCCACCTTCTCCAAGCGCATCGATCTCTCCGTCGCGACCGTCTCCCGCGCGCTCAACCCCCAGACCGCCCACCTCGTCAAACCCGCCACCCGAGAGCGCGTGCGCCAACTCGCAGACGAGCTCGGCTTCACCCCCCACGCCGGCGCCCGCGTGCTCAAACGCAGCGCCCCCGGCCCCATCACCGTGCTCCTCCCCATGGATCTCGGCCTGTTCTTGAGCGAATACTTTGCGCGCATCCTCACCGGAATCCTTCAGGAGGCCAACCGCTGCTCGCGCACCCTCCACACCCAGATCTACCAGCCCGGCCCCCGCCCCCTCATCAAGGAAATCACCGACCTCACCTGGGGAGCCAACGGCCTCATCTTTCTCGCCAAACAACTCACGGCCCGGGAAGTCGCCGACCTGTCCCGACTGCGCATGCCCGTCGCGGTCAGCCGCGGCTCCCTCCCCATCGATCTGCCCCCCGACATCGAGCCGCCGGCCGTGTTCGGTTTCGACAGCGAAAAAGGCGCCCGCCTCGCCACCCGCCATCTGCTCGCCCTCGGCCACCGCCGCTTCGCCTTCTGCAACGGCCCCGCATCCCTCCGCGATGCCCAGGAACGCGCCAGAGGCTTCCACGACAGCCTGCACGCCGCCGGCCTCGCCACCCCCGATCACCTCTGCCTGCACGACGAGTTCACCTACGATGCCGGCCGCCGCTGCGCCGACCGCCTCTACCCCTTCCGTGAGCAATTCACCGCCGTCGTCTGCGGCAACGACGAGATCGCCCTCGGCCTCATGGACGAGTTCGCCCAACGCGGCCTTTCCTGCCCGCGCGACCTCTCGGTCGTCGGTCACGACAACAGCCACCTCTCCGAGCGCCACACCCCCGGCCTCACCACCGTTCGCATGCCGTGGATCGAAATGGGCAAGGCCGCCGTCGAACTCGTCGAGGAGCTTCGCC